>CAZSUX010000167.1:0-6492 GCA_964610135.1 uncultured bacterium
ACCCATGAGAATCAACCCGAGGAACCACTCATAATAAACGACGGTAAGAGACCATCGCGGCACGACGCTCACCTGTAAAGGCTGGCACCAGGAAGCCGCGCTGCGAATGCTGATGAACAACCTCGACCCGGAGGTCGCCGAGAAACCGGAACAACTCATCGTCTACGGCGGCACCGGCCGAGCCGCCCGCAACTGGGACTGCTTCCACGCCATTGTCCGGACACTCAAGGCGCTCGAGAACGACGAGACCCTGTTGGTCCAATCCGGCAAGCCGGTCGCGGTGTTTCGTACCTGGCCCCATGCCCCGCGGGTGCTGATTGCCAACTCCAACCTCGTTCCGCACTGGGCCACCAAGCCCTACTTCGACGAACTCGAAGCCGCCGGCCTCATCATGTACGGCCAGATGACCGCGGGCTCCTGGATCTACATAGGCACGCAAGGCATCCTGCAGGGGACGCACGAGACGTTCGTCGCCGCCGGCCGGAAGCACTTCGGGACGCCCGACCTTGCCGGCCGTATGGTCGTATCCGGCGGGCTCGGCGGCATGAGTGGTGCCCAACCGCTTGCCGCGACCATGGCCGGCGCTGCCTATCTCGGCGCAGAGGTCGACCCCACCCGTGTTGCCCGACGCCTGGCCAGCAAGAAGCCCCGCTACCTCGACGAGAACATCCCTGACCTCGACAGAGCGATTGACCGTGCCATCGACGCGAAGGCCCGCAAACAGGCGACAAGCATCGCCTGGACCGGCAACATCGTTGACCTGCTCGCGCGCATGGTCGAACGCAAAGTCGTGCCCGACTTGCTCACCGACCAGACCTCGGCCCACGATGAGTTGAACGGCTATGTGCCCAACGGCATGCCGTTCGAACGGGCCGTCGAACTCCGCCGCTCCGACCCGGCCGCCTACAAACAGGCCTCCTTCCGTACCATGGCTGAGCACGTCCGCCTGATGCTCAAGCTGCAGGAGATGGGCGCGGTCACCTTCGACTACGGCAACAACCTGCGCGGCAAAGCAGTCGAGGGCGGCTTCCTCCCCGAATCCGAAATCCGCCATCCGCCCGCTCCCGACTCTCGACTCTCGACTCTCGGCCCCTGGCGCTACCCCGGCTTCGTCCCCGCCTACATCCGTCCCCTCTTCTGCCAGGGCAGAGGCCCATTCCGCTGGGCCGCGCTCTCCGGCGACCCCAAAGACATCATTGAGACCGACCGCATAGTCTGTGACCTCTTCCCTGACAACACTGCACTCGTCAACTGGATAAGAAGGGCAGGCGCCGAGATACCATTCCAGGGTCTGCCCAGCCGCATCTGCTGGCTCGGCTACGGCGAGCGCGACAAAGCCGGGCTCACCTTCAACCTTGCGGTGCGCGAAGGACGAATCAGCGCGCCGATTGTCATCGGCCGTGACCACCTCGACACCGGCTCGGTCGCGTCTCCGAACCGCGAAACCGAGGCGATGAAAGACGGCTCGGACGCGATCGCCGACTGGCCCTTGCTCAACGCCATGCTCAACGTCGCCTCCGGCGCATCCTGGGTCTCCATCCACCACGGCGGCGGCGTCGGCATTGGCTACTCAATCCACGCCGGGCAGGTCATTGTCTGTGACGGCACCACCACGATGGACGAGAGGCTGAAGCGGGTGCTTCTCAACGACCCCGGCACCGGTATCGCCCGCCACGCCGACGCCGGATACGAAGACGCAAAGGCCGTGGCCCGCGAGCAGGGCATGAAGATACCGATGCTGTGAGAAAATGACCAGGCTCGAATGACCAGCCGGGAATCCTGCAATCTGCAATCCTCAATCTGCATTCTGCATTCTGCAATCTGCCTTCTCCTCCTCTTCTCCTGCAGCCAGGTCCGACGTCCATCTCCCGCTGACCGTCTCTCCGACGTCGACAAACTCAACTACCTTGTGCTCGCCGCGCTTGCGCCCAACGCGGCCCAGGAGTACGCGTCGTCCAGCACCGCCCGCGCCCGCGCCGACTACCTGAACTGGTTCTGGAAGAACCCGCCTACTGACCTAAAATCCACTCCCGACTCCCCACTCTCGACTCCCTCTTCCTTCTACCGCCGACGCGCTCTCGAAGCCCGCTCCTACTTCGGCGCGATTGACCTCCTGAACGACGACCGGGTACGCACCTATATCCGCTACGGCCCGGCCCGCCGCGAGCAGTACGAACCGCACGCCATCCAGACCGAAACCAGTCGCATCTTTGTTAACCCGGCGGAGATCTGGTCATACGACTCCATCGGCCGCCAGTTCGACTTTGTCAAAACCGGCACCGCCTACGAGGTCGTCGGCGAAAGCCGGTACGGCCCGGCAGCAGTGATGCCGTCGCTTGAAGAGGTTGACCTGGGACGCAAGGCGCCCGAGCCGGCGATGGCCCCACGGAACCTCGGGCTTGAGATTTCACTCGGTCGGCTCAGCCAGCACGCAGACTCGGTCGAGGTCGAACTCGCGTTCGGAATTCCGCTGCGGACAATCATGGCCGAGTTCCCGCCTCAATCGCAGCCGCTCATCAATGTGACAATCGACCTTGCCCCGCGGGCCAAAGGCACGCCCGCGCACCGGTCATCCTGGCTCAGCTGCCCCATGCCGCTCGACACGACCACCGTCGACTTGGCGGTCGGCCGTGAAGTCTTCACCCTGCCTGCCGACATCTACACGGTAACCGTCAGCGCCATCACCGCCGACGGCCAGGCAGCATCGCGAACCGTGCAAGACCTGAATCTCATCGACTACGCCCATCGCAATCAGCCGGTCTCCGATGTTCTCTTCTACTCGTTGGTGGATTCCACTCCGCAGAGCTCTCAGTTCGCCCGCTTGGATTGGGCGAGAGTCGTTCCCCTCGTGGCACCGCGCGTCCGCAGTGGGCAGTCGTTCTACGTTCTCTACGAGATCTACAACCTCAGCCAGGACTCGGCCGGGAAACACAACGCGGAAGTGAACTACGAACTAGTCCAGCGCGAAACGCGCGAGAAGGCGGTGCTACCGAGCCCTCGGCGCTACGTCACCGGGCCCAGCCCGACCGGTGTCGCGGTTGAACGAATCCATACCATGGACCTGAAGCCCGGTCCGTACCTGCTAGTCAGTCGCGTCCGGGACCGGAACGATGGCCACACCGCCTCGCTGACCGCCGAGTTCGAAATCCTCCCTCGGCGCTAGCGCCGAGGGAGCGAAAACGGAGACTGTACCGCAGCGAGTTCGACGCAGCTGCTCCGAGGGACTGTCCCCCGTTTTCGCATCGGACCACGTACCGAACCTACTGCATGACCAGCGCCTTCACCGCCGCCATCCCCCACGCCACTCCGGTCACCACCCACGTCCGCCACTCAACCAGAGCGCGGCTGAGACTGAACGACCCGCCTTCCGCTTCCCGCCTACCGCTAGCCGCCATCGGCACTTCTGCCTTCTGCCCTCTGCCTTCTGACTTCTGACCTCGGCCATTCGCCAAGTCCCTCTCCACCTCCGCGACTTCGTCATTTCCCCTTTCCACTTTCCCCTTTGCTGCAAGGTCCCTTTCCTCTACGGCGACAATCATCGTGTACTCCACGATAAACCCTACAACTACCATGGCGCCCAACCACATCGCCGGCCGCAGTGCCAGCAGCATTCCCACAACCAAGAGGAAGTTGCCGATGTACAACGGATGCCTGAGCAGACGATACGGCCCGCTCGCAAGCCTCTGCCTCGCGCCGATCTCTCGCACGCGGCCCTCGATACCAATGTAGCCTGACGCCCAAAACCTTATCGCCAGCCCGGTGAACAGAAGCGGAAGACCGAGGAAACACGACTCAAACGTCGGTCTTGCCAGCCAGAACACGACGCCGAAGGCGACAACACCAATGACGCCGCGCCAGCGGAACAGGAACCTGCCGAGCACGTGTCAATCTAGCCTGTTTCCCCCAATGGTCAACCAGCACTGCGGAAGGGAAACCGCCAAGAGCGCCAAGTCCGCCAAGGTCTGCCGCGCCCAATCTGAAGTCTGAAGTCCGCAATCTGCAATCTGAAATGCGGAGGCTGGTCATTCGCGGCCGAGCCGCGACGGAGCACATTGGCCTGTGCCGGTTGGCCCTATTCGCCTGGGAGTGCTGCTTCGAGCTTCTGGATGAGCGGCGGCAGGTCCTCAACCACGGTCTGCCACAGGATGTCCCGGTTGATGTCGTAGTAGGCATGAATCAGCCGATTGCGCATGCCGATTATCCTGTCCCAGGGGATTGACGCGTGCTTCTCCCGGAACCGGCCCGACAGCTTGCCTGCGGCCTCGCCAATGTTCTCGACAGACTTCATCAGGGCCAGCACCAGGCCGATATCCTGAGTCAGGTCGTCCCTCGTCTTGCCGCTGGCGAGCATCAGCGCGACCCGCGCCGAATCGAGCATGTGCTGCAGGCGGATGACGTCAGGCTGCGGCATACAGCAACTCGGCCTTGGCGATGACCTCGTCGCGGAAGTAGCGGCTCAGGTCCTCAGCCGTCCTCACATCGGCCTTTCTCCCGAGCAACTCCGACAGCTCTATCTCCAGACCGGCCAGCGTGAGCAGGCCGGGGACGTGCCCCGGCGCAAACTCGACGAGCACGTCTACATCGCTGTCCGGCCGGAAGCTCTCGCCCAGCACCGAGCCGAAGAACGACAGCTTGCGGATGTGATGCCGACGGCAGAACTCGGCCAGCCGGTCGCGGTCAACGGCAACCTGTGGACTCATACCTCAGTCTAGCCTTCAGTCCGGCGCAAGTCAACCAAGCGCCCGCGCCGCGCGTCAAGGATCCTTCATTGCGTCCCCGCATTCGTCCATCGCCTCCGCGACCTGTACTTCCGCACCCTCGCTTCTCGCCTCTAGCTTCTGACTTGGCCTCAGCAGCCCCTGTCCGACAGTGCGCCATTCGCTATTCGCTCCTCGCCGCTCCGCACTTCTGACATCTAACATCTGGCATCTAGCTTCTGACTTCGCTCGGACTCCGCCCTCCTCCCTCCATCCTCATTCCTCAATCCTCGTTCTTCAATCCTCATTCCTCAGTCCTCCATCCTCAGTCCTTTTCTCTGCTGTTGACTCCGCCTCGGCTTGGGATACTATACGCCATGTCAGACCCTGAGTCTGGTCTGCTTGTGATGGAGGCTCGAAATATGGGAAGCAGTCCGCTTCTGCTCCGCAGCTATGGGTAATACCGACACGAACCATGAGCCTATCCGGTATCTCGATGGCGAGTGGTGGGTTCCGCACGCACCGGGGATTTCGGGGACACTGGGGATTTCGGGGACACTTTACTAAATAGAACCCGAAGCGGGCGCATTCAAGCGCGAAGTGCAACAAAGCGGGCGGCAGCTTCTAACGGTGTTCTGTAGCCGAGACACTTCATCGGGCGGTTGTTGATAGCCGATTCGACCCGCTCGATCTCGGTCTGAGTCAGTCTAGCAAAGTCAGTTCTCTTTGGAAAGTAGCGACGAATGAGCCCGTTCCGGTTCTCGTTGGTTCCACGCTGCCAAGCCGAGTAGGGATCGCAGAAGTAACAGCGAATGCGAATGGCCGTCGTTATCCGTTCGTGGCAGCGGTGTTCGAAGCCGTTGTCCATCGTCAACGTCCGGCGGGCTCTCGCAGGCAGTGGTCCGAGCCGTCTGATGATCGCCGCGGCCGTCCGTTTGCCGTCGCGGCCCCGGACCCGCACCAATTTGACGAGGCGCGTCCGACGCTCGACCAGCGAGTAGAGTACGGTGGTGTTTCGACTCGACACCAGGCTGTCGCCTTCCCAGTGTCCCATCTGCTTTCTTGCACCAACGGTCTCTGGCCGTTGGTCGATGGATATCCGGTTGGGAATCCGACTCTTGCGCTGACCTTTGCCGGTGCCACGATGACGCCGTCGCCGGTGGCTGCGAGCCAGATAGCCGATATACTCCTGACGTTCCGGCAGTTGGAGATGATAGACGTACTGATAGATGGTCTCATGGCTGACACTGGAGCCGGGCAGATCGAGTTGAATGCGGCCGGCGATGAGTTCTGGTGACCAGCCGGCCTTGAGTTTGTCTCTCACGTAGGTCCGGATGTCCGCATCCCGCAGTCGGCCACGATTGCTGGCTCGTTCTCGTCGACGGTCGGCCCAGATCTGCGCGCTCTCATCCGCATAGCAGCTGTCGTACTGCGAGACGTTCCGCCGCATCTCCCGCAAGATCGTACTCCGGTGCCGACCCAGCTGTACTGCAATCTCCGAGATGCTCTTGCCCCAACGGAACATGAACATGATCTTCCCGCGCTCGTCGCGCGACACGTGTCGATAGCATCCGTGCATAGCCACTCAGGATAGCTCCTTTCAGCTCTCCTGCCTCCCAAGTGTTGCACTTCACTGTTGAACTCGCGGATTCATGCACAGGCCGAGCGCGGCGGGGAATGGGGGCATAGTAGATGATTATTGACACGGCGAGGGTTGTTGGCTCCGGCAGCGCCCTGTCTGACAGCGCATCGTTCCTGGCCTCCGCGGCCCCTGCCGGACGGTGCCTTGGCGGGA
>CAZSUX010000168.1:0-6446 GCA_964610135.1 uncultured bacterium
TGACAAGGACCGCAACCGTGTTCACCGTCGTGCTGTTCGCAGGCACGGTTCTGGCCCAACCGGACAGCGTGCCTGGCACCGCGGTCGGGCTCAAGTTCGGAGCCGGAATACAGGGTGTCTACTCGATGTTCGAGGCAGGAATCGAGTTCCCGACGCTGGGCCGCAACTTCGGCATCGGGCTCGACGCCCGGTATCTGAGCAGCCTGACCTATGCGACCTACATCGACACGGCCGGAGAGTGGGTGTCGTGCCATCCCTGCGTCATCGGCGGGGCCGTATCCATCGGCGGCCGCAGCCCGTGTATCCGCGACCTGCTGCGCGCCTACGGCAACTTCGAGCTACTGCTCGGCTACTCGTTCACGCCCTGGGACGATCTCGTTACCGACCGCGGCAACCTGTTCGGCAAGAACCTGACCTACGTCGCCTCCGGAGTCTGCGGGCTGGAGGTGTTCGCGTCACGTCGGGTCGCGTACTTCCTGGAGGTTGGCGGCGGGTTCAAGGCCATCAAGGGAGACAAGTCGAACCGGTACGTGCAGACCTTCTCCTGGCTTGGCAGCGGCGTGACCGGGCGCATGGGCGTAAGCCTGTACTTGTAGGTCCGGCGCTCACCGTCCTGCCCGCCGATCGACAACGGTCATTCGCCTTGACATCACGGGGCCGTCCGTTACCATGTCAGCAGATAAGGCGCGGTAGATGGCTAACTGCAATCGGCTGGACGCAGGTCCCTGGTGCCGAACTCCAGGGCCTTCGTGGCGTTCGAGCGCCCTTGCCAGAAAGGGGAAACAGAGATGGTGCACTTGGATCGACTCCAGGCCTCAGGCGAGCAACCTCACATCGTCATTCCGTACAACTATGCCGACCACGAGTTTGCCAGCAAGCTGACCGCGGCACTTCGCCACGACCGAATCACCCAGCGGATTGACGACGTTGACATGTCGGCGGGTGTGCTCCTGGTCAGTCGGATAGCGCACGCAGCCCGACCGGTCGACTGCGTCGTCCCGGTCGTTTCTGCCGCATCAGTCGCGTCGAGCTGGGTCCAGCACGACCTGAAAACGGTCACGGCGAGGAGCTTCAGCGGACGACACGTCCGCGTGCTGCCGGCGAGAATCGACGACTCCGCGTTGCCGGACTTCCTCGCGTCCCGGCCGTACCTCGACTTTCACCTTGGCGGATGGAACGCAGCCTATGATGAACTGCTTGTTGCCGTCCTGCAACGTACCGGCCCGAAGCGGGCGGCCGCGCAGACGGGATTTCGCCTGCCGCGTCCCTCGCGCCTGACGTAGCCGGCTGGCAGCAGCAACCAACGACCGCCTGCACCCGGCGCCGCGGCCCGGTGTGAACAGCAAACCGACTGCCCCCAGCCGTTTGACACATAGTCTGCTTGACATCAAAGCCCAGTCGGTTACCATGTCGATGAATGAGGCGGCCCGCGGCCAACGGCAATCGGTAGGCGGCCTATCGCGCGGCCCATGTTCCCGATTCGCTGACCGGGGCCCAAACAGACCTCATGCGGCTGATTGGCGCCCTATGCCAGGAGGCGGAGATGAGTTTGGATGCTGCGAATCGTACCCGAACCGGAGGCAACCAGCCTCACGTCGTCATTCCCTACAACTACGCGGACCACGAGTTCGCCCGCAAGCTGGCCGGAGCGCTGCGGCGAGAGGGAGTCAGCCCGTGGGTCGACGAACTTGACATGTCGGCGGGCGCGATGCTCATGAACCGGATGGCCAATGCCGTCCGGCCAGTCGACTTTCTCGTCCCGCTCATTTCTGCCGCCTCGCTCAGGTGGCGCTGGGTGCAGCAGGAACTGAGGGCAGTTACGATGCGAGACTTCAACGGCCGCCGCATCAGGGTAATCCCGACGAGGATTGACGGCAGCGCGCTGCCGGACTATCTGGCGTCCCAGCCGTACATCGACTTCCACGGCCGCGGCTGGAAGCAGGCCTATGAAGACCTCAAGGCGGTGGTCCAGCAGCGCACCAGTCCGAGGCCGGAGATGCGTCCAACGAGGGAATTCGAACTGCCGCACCCGATAAGGCGGGCACAGCCCGCGAGTGAGAAGGCGCCTCACGGGAAGGTGGTCTTCGTCAGCTACGACTACGAGAACGACGGCTACTACAAGGACATCCTGTTGACATGGTCGAAGAGCCCGGATTTTCCCCGGCTCAGCTTCAATGACCAACCTCCCCGGGTCCCGGCGGAAAGCGAGGAAGCGACCCCTCTAAAACGCCTTATTCAGGGGAAGATCAGGGCCGCGACCTCATTCCTTTGCGTCGTCGGGACGAATACCAGCACGAACGGCTGGACTGAGTGGGAGATAAGGACGGCCATTGAACTAGACAAGCGGATGGTAGTGGTCAGGATAAACCGGGACTGCGTCGCCCCGCCTACGCTGTCCGACGTGGGTCCGACCTGTGCATTGTCCTTCACCTTCGAAGGAATCAAACGGGCGGTTGATGAGGCGTACGGGGTCGTCGCGGAAGAATAGTCAGCACCCTTTCGTTCGTCCCTAGTCCTTGGTCCTTGGTCCCTATCCCTAGTTCCTCGCCCCCAGCCCCCAATCCCTAGCCCCTAGCGCTTCGGGCGGCGCCTTGACGGCAGCCGCCCGAAGCCGGAAATGGAGGCGGCGGGAATTGAACCCGCGTCCGAAGAGTTCGGCGCCAGCGACCTACATGGTTAGTCAGTCGATGTATCTCGGCGCACCGTTAGCCGACCGACAGGCGCGGTGAACCCAGCCCCAGAGATTCTCGGGTTCCGACCCTGAGACACAACCGGAACCCAGATCACCCTTTTATACCCTGACTTCGCGCCGGGTGAACTCGCGGGTCAAGGGGCTCCATTAGTTAGGCAGCCAGTGCGTAGCTGTTATTGGCAGCTGTATTTCCCCGGTCGGAATTTACGAGGTAACCGAGGAACCTCGCCATGCACTCTGGCCCCTCAGCACTCCGTCGAAGCCAATCGCCCCCGACATGGTCTGAAAAGCCGTGCCGACTCCATATTGTCAGACTATTGTACACTGGAATCGGACGAGAATCAACTGCCAAGAGCCTACCCGGCAATCGACAATCGGAAATCGTCAATCGGAAATGGTCGCTAGCCCGCGCCGGAACTGCCGCCGCCGCCACCACCGCCGCCGCCGCCCGAGAACCCGCCGCCCGAGGCGGAAGCGGTCGAGAAGGACGACATCATGCTGCTCATGTTGGAGGCAAAGGCATCGAACCCGGCCAGCCCCTGGCCGAGTGATGCAAGCGAGCCGCCGTGCGCGCCGGTTGCTCCGATGTACCAGACCGGCAGCGCGAGGCTTGTTCCGCGCTGCTCGGCCAGCTTGGTGACATGCTTGAGGAATTCGGAAGCCACGCCCAGCGCCACCGCGTAGACGTAGTACTCCTCCCAGATGGCGAGCAGATTAACCGGAGCCTGCTCGATTGCCGAGAAGTCCTTCAAGAACTTGCGGAAGTTCTGCCAGCGCCGGTGTTCGAGGTATGCGATCTCGGTCCAGCGCAGAATCGTCCTGCCCAGGAGTGAAAAGAGGACAAACACAAGCCCGGCGATGACCACGGTCACTATCACCCGCACCGGAGGCTGGAAGAACACGATGGCCGAGAGACCGTTCACAAAGCTGAACGCGCCGGCCGCAGTGCAGGCGAGCACTATGAGCAGAAACGTCCCGTAGGCCCTTGAACTGGCCCGTTCCACGAAGTCGACCTCCAAGGTCTTGCGCCACCACGCCATGCCGGTATCGAAGACATCCCCGACAAAGCCCTTAACCACGCTGGGACGGGACTGGCCGTATTTCTTGACGTCGGACTCGTCGAACTCGGCCCGGCCCGAAGCTACCTGACCGAAGAAAAACTCAGTCACTTTGGAGGCAAACTCGCTCGCTTTCCCAACCAGCTCCGGCTTCGCGAGACGGAACGAGTAGCGGCTCCGCCGCCCCTCTTTGGTCTCCTGCACCACGACCGCCCCTCGTCGCCCGAGGTCGAGCAGCGTCGCCATCATCCCGGCGAAAAGCGGCTGGATGAGTGACGACTTGTCCGGTTTCTGGTGCAGTATCAGCGGTACGACTGCCGGCGGCGCTTTGCGCGGCGGTTCATGTTCGTAGATGGCCTCGTAGGTGAGTTCCGGTTCCCGACCGTGCTTCCGGTAGAAGACGATGAGCAGTATGACCGGCAAAGGTATGAGCAGGAGCAGGCCCAGCGGAAGGAAAAAGTACGTCTTGAGCGATGCGGACAGGAAGTTCCGCTTCTCCTCTGCCAGAATCCGCGCATACCTCTTCTGCGCGACCGGCGGCGTCTGTGGGAACAGCTCCGGGCTGGAAAGCGCGCGCACTTCGACGAAGGCGTTCTTTGGAATCCCGGACTGCTGGATGTACGCGGTGTCGAACGTGCCCGGGAAACTGAGGGTTCCCGGCCGCGCCGCGGAGTGGACGTAGACTTTGAACAGGCTCGGGGACGGCGCGGGCAGCACGACCCGGACTCCAATCCGGCCAATCCGCTCGTGCTCGTCCTCGATCACCTTCCAGTAGAACTCGGCTACGTCTTCGTAGCGTCTGACCGCGCCCTGAACCGTGTAGTCAATCAGGAACGTCCGCTGCTCGTCCTCGGCCGAGTAACCCCAGCGGAGGTAGAGCGACCGTTCGCCGTTGGTCAACTCCTGCGGCTGCAGGTCCCGCCATCCCGCATCGGTCGCAATTGCGAGCCGGTTGAAATGGATGTCGGCTGCGCCCTGTTTCTTCAAGTCCAGGTCAGCCCACGAGAATCGCCCGTCGAAGTCGTACGTTCGCTCCTGGATGATACGCGCGCTGCCGTCAGGCTGCAGTATCACGTCGGTGGATATCTCAGGGTAGTAGTAGGACTTCGCCGCCGCAAGCAGTGGCAACAGGACAAAGAGACGGACCCAGGCACGCCGCGTCATCAGTATCATTCTCAAGTCTGCGTGGTCAGAAACGGCCTAATGATCCGGCATCCGGCTGCGCAGTCGGGCCTTGAACAGCTCAAGCACGACGCGGGCATCCGGCGCGCGCCGGACCGCGACCGGCGACCCGACGTAGTAATAGGTCTCGGGCGGCACGTTAATGGCATTTACGAACCCAACCGCGGTCCCGCGGACGTTGCCGAGGTCGCCGGGCTCAATTGGCGGGCCGTAGCCGGACCAGACCGTCACCGACCCGTCACCCTCAAGTACCTCACCCACGAACTGCGGGAATATCCGCTCCGGCGGTACGGCAATCGCGGTGTCATAGACGAGCGTGTCGAGCCTGAAAACGAGGTTGTCCCAGGTGCCGGCCGTGTCATAGTAGTCGTAGTTCACGTAGATGCTCAACCAGTACCATTGCGCGCCGCGCGACTTACGCCAGGCCGATACCAGAGTCGATTCCTGCTCCAGTATGAACGTATCAGACGGCATCGTCAGGCCGAAATTGTCCGGCATCACCAGGTGACAGAACCCGCTGCCCCAGTAGTGCCGGACCTCAAGTTCATACTTCTTGTAGGTGGAAATTGCGTTGGAGTCGCCGTATTCATACGAGACCGCTGAGTAAGAAATCGCCTCGACCTGCTCGCCGTTCAGCAGCACCACCGGTACCATCCTCAACCCGTCGTAGTCGAACACCTCGAAGTTCTTGTCGTATTCGACTGTCAGATCTGAGTATTGGACCTTGGCCAGCAAGCCCCAGACCATCGGTTCTCTGTAGTTGGGATTGATGCCGGTCTTCTGGCCGCCATCGTCACAGGAAAGAGCGAGGACTACGCACAACAGAACCATCAGCCCGAGCTTCAAGCCACGTCCTGTCTTGACCGGAACACCTCCGGCGTTCACGTCCGTCTAGTCGAGCCGGATCGGCATCAGCAGAAATGTCTGCTCGGTGTCCGGCTTCTCATCGACCGGCTTGAACAAACCCGCGGAGAGCGGGTTCGACAACTCGACCGCGACTTTCTCCGACTGAAGGCGCCGGAGAATCTCCAGCATGTAGCTGGCATTAAACCCGATGCGTACCGGCTCGCCCGTATAGCTGCATTCGGCCTCTTCCTCGCTTCGGCCCACGTCGGGGGTTTCAGCTTTCAACCCGAGCTTGCCCTTGGTGAAGTCGAGCGCCACCAGCCGACCGACCGGGTGCGCGAACACGGCGGCGCGACGCAGAGCTGCCGCGAACACCTCATGCTCGATGAGCGCCTTGGCCGGATAGCCCTTGGGTATCACCCGCTCATAGTCCGGGTAGGGCCCCTCGATCTGCCGAGTGATGATGACGGCGTTCTGGAAAACGAACCCCACCTTGGCCGGATCCATGTGCACCGTGAACTTCTCCTCGCCGCGCGGGAACAAGGGAAACAACTTAGTCGAGACGATCACCTTGATCTTGCCGGCAAACTTGCCCTTGCGGCAGATGTAGGCGAGGCGGTGGCCGTCGGTGCCGACCATCCGCGCCTCGGTCTTCGTGACCTCCCAGT
>CAZSUX010000169.1:0-6432 GCA_964610135.1 uncultured bacterium
GCGCTGCTCGTACCCGAACCGGTAGTCGAGATAGGTACCGGGCGTGCCGCCGTCGCTCTCACTCGCGCCGTTGAATCCGAGACGGGCTTGCGGCGCCGCCGCCTCGGCGGTGCGCTGGACCGCTTCCTTGATGTCTTTCCGCTCCGGGGATATCGCCAGTGCCCGGCGGAAGTAGTTGTTCGCGGTCACGGGCCGATCCGACCACTCATAGTTCTGTCCGAGGCCGAACAGGTAATCGGCGTTCTGTGGGTACTGCCGGAGCAACTCGCGGTAGGAAGCTATTGCCCGGGCCCGGTCCCCTGACCAGGAGAGAATCTGCGCCCGGCGCTCCGCGACCTCGCGGTTGCCCGGTACCAGCGACTCGGCCTCAGCGAGAAAGCGTAGCGCCTCGCGGTAGCGGCCGGCCCAGCCCGCGACTCGGCCCTGCCCGACCAGTGCTTCGAAGTAGCTTTCGCTCCCGGGTTTGATATCGGCGTACAGCGCCAGCGCATCGTCAAGCCGGCCCTGCCATGAGAGCGAAATCGCCTCGCCCAGCCGCGCGTCGTCGTCCGACGGGTCTTCGGCCAGCAGGCGGTCGTAGATTGCGTTCGCGGAGTCGAGCGAACCGGTGTTGCGCAGCAGCAGCGCGTACGCTTTCTGCATCGGTCGGTTGGTCGGGTCAGCCAGCGCGGTCGACTCGGCGCGGACCAGGACCTCCGCGCCGCGCCCGGCACCAACCAGGTCGTGGATCTCCGCTACCGTGGTCGGCTCATAGGCGAGGAGCAGCAGGAGGAACAGGGTCATGGCTTCACCTCACCGAATCCCTCGCGCCCGAACTTGTACCATGACTGCCTTCCGGCCAGCCAGTCCCAGATTCCCCAGAGCTGGAACGCGGACCGGACCGGGCCATAGACCGGCCCGCTGACCATGGCGTGGAAGAGCAGCCGCAGCCAGTCGCCGAAGGAATGGTAGCGCATCGCCTGGACGTTGACTGCCGAGTTCCGCGCGAAGCGCCGCTCGACCGCAGTGGTGACAAGCGCGGCAATCACGCCCCCGGCGAGCGCGGTCGCGCCCAGTGCGCCGGCCAGCCAGAGCCAGCTCGTCTCCCCGCTGATTGCCATCCAGGCGAGCAGGCCGAGGCCGGCAATCTGCAGAACCGGCGAGAATGCGACGAACACGAGCTGGTAGGGAATCCCCAGCAGCCCGGCTGCACCGTACCCGGGCTCAAACCACATCGCCCGGTGCAGAAAGAGCGACTCCAGCAGCCCACGGTGCCAACGGTTGCGCTGCCGGGCAAGTTGACTGAGGCTGGAAGGGACCTCAGTCCAGGCGACCGGCCACGGATCAAAGACAATCGGGCGCCGCAGCCGGTTCTCGCGGACGTAGCGGTGAAGGCGAACGATGACTTCCATGTCCTCGCAGACCGTGCTGACCGTCCGGCCCCGGGCGATGCGCCGGACATAGGGGTGGCGGTTGCGCGGGGTGAGAAAGCCGCCGCAGTCGAGCAGGAGCCGGCGGTCAAACATCGAGAAGGCGCCGGAGAGAATCATCAGCGCGTTGACGGACGAGAACGCCACGCGGCCGACCGTGTAGGAAACAAGGTACTCGATGATCTGGAACAACACCAAAGCCCGGTGCGGGAGGCGGCTGGCAACTACCCGCCCTCGCTCTACGTGTACGCCGTTGGCGGCGGTGATGAGTCCGCCCGCGGCGGCGGCGTTCCGGCGCCTGAATAGCCCGGCCAGCCGGCTGAGCGCGGACGGTGCGAGCAGCGAATCGGAGTCAACTGTCACCACCAGCGGCATCTCTGTCAGCGCCAGCCCGACATTGAGGGAATCGGCCTTTCCCGAGTTCGGCTTGTCGACGACCAGGAGCCGCGGATCGAGTTCTGACCGAAACACCGCCAGTACCGGCGCCGTGCCCAGCAGGTCAACGTACTCCGTCTTCTCCGGCTGCAGCTGGAACTCACGCATCAGCACATCGAGGGTCGCGTCCTTCGAACCGTCGTTGATGACGATGACTTCGAACTTCGGGTAGTCCAACGCCAGGAGCGACCGGACGCTGTCGGCCACGTTCGCGGCCTCGTTGTACGCAGGAACGAGGATTGCGACGCCGGCATCCTCCGGTTGGCCGCTGACGGCAGTTGGCGGGAGAGCGGCAGGCGAAGGACGACGGAAGACCGCGAGGAAGACAACGAGGAATACCAGATTCACCAGCACATCCAGGCCGAAGTACACAGCCAGAATGTCGACAGCCACCCACGTCAGCATCAGTCGCGGCCCTCAGTCAAGTCCGGGTCGAGCGGCCCCTGGTGCATTCCCGATACGGACGGCAGACGTGGCAGCGCCGCCGCGGTTGCCGTTCCAGTGTCACCGCGACACCTCGATCTCGCCGGAAGTGGCCAGGTCGAACGTCAGGTACGTGAACATACCATTCTCTTCGGTGCGTTCCGCCCGGGCAAGCGACAGGCCCCGCGCAGCCACCTTCAGGCCGGGCTCGCCGAGTCGGATGGTGAGCGCGCGGACCGGCTCCGGATTGCGGTTTGTGAAATTCAGCACGGTCCTGCCCCCGCCGGATTTCATACGGATGTCGACGTTGCGCCGCACGTTCCACCAATTCGCGATGCCGGCGAGGCTCGAGCACCACGCTTCGCCCGACTTCGACACATCGGTAAGAAACTGCGTGACCGGCTCCAGCGTCGCGTCGGAGTAGCCGCTGTATTGAGAGTGCAGAACGAGGACCATCATCCCGCGCCGGTCAAGCACCAGGTCATGCCAGACCGACCGCAGCCGGGCCGCGAGACGTTGGGCATCGCGGGCTTGCGCGGCCGGCGGGTAGCCGGCAGCCAACGCACCATCACCGTAGAAGTCCCAGTCTTCGAGCGTCGGCGAGAGTTCAAGCAGGTCCGTGCCCAGGCAGTACTGCCCTTTCAACCAGATCGGCAGGTTGTAGGGAAACAGGGCGCCCGCGAAACCGGCAGCGTGGTCGACGAACAGCGACGACTCGTACCGATAGCCGCGCTGGGCGAGGATGAACATCCCGGCCGCGGTGCGGTTGCTGAAAGGGAAACGGAAACCCGAAATGGGTGTACGCAGATGGTCCTCAAGCCGGGCTATCTCCCACACCGTACGGCAGTAGTCCAGATCTCGGAAGTAAGGGTGGCTGAAGCTGAGGCTGGCCAGTCTGACGCGGGGCTCTCGCCGCAGGTAGTCAAGGGCAGATTGCGGCGCTCGGCCGGTCACGAAGACATCGATGTCTCCGCTTCCGGGCACGCCGAGCAACCTGCCCAGCACCGGCTCGATGCCCAGGCCGACCGAGTCAGCTCCGGCCTCGTTCACGGTGACAGCCAGCGCGCTGCGATGGGCGCCCGGCCACGCATTAACGTAGACCTCGGGCCCGCCCTGGAACGCCAGTGAGAAAACGCGACGGTAGAACTCGGTAATCGCCCGGACATCGCCGGCACCGCCGTCCACTGATGGCTGCAGCAGCAGGAAGTGAGACACCATGATACCGTAGCCCTGGCCGTAGTGGTTGAGCGTGACGCCGGGATAGCTCGTCCGTCCGTCCGTCCACCAGGCCTGCACCTTGACGCTGCCTGCCGTCGCCGACTCCACCGGCACGAGCAGCCAGGCGTCGGTCAGCGGCTGCGTAAGTTCGGGGCGATACGCTTCCAGCAGGGCGGAACCGGAGTCCCTGACCAACCGGAAATTCCCCAGATTCACTTCCTGCATTGGGTAACCGAACACCGCGGCGAGCGGCCATTCCCGCTCGTCGATGAGGTTGCCCGATGCCACCCGGTCCTCGCCCTCAAGCGTGTTACGGCCGACGTTCTCTCCGGCAACCAGTATGCCGCCGGATTGCACCCAATCCGCAAGGTTCGCCATGCTCGCACTGTCGAGGTAGGAGAGAGAGAAAACCCGGTCGGCGTCATGGTACCCGGCGATGGTGGGCGCCACTATGATACGCGTCGAGTCCAGCCGGCCGCGGTCGAGCAAGACGGACTTGTCCGCCACCTCGGCAAACGCTCCCAGCCCGTCCATGACTTCGAGGCAGATATTGGCGCCCGAAGGCAGCAAACCCATGCCATCCGAACCGGTTGTCAGGAACAGAACGCGCGGGTAGACCAGCGCGTCGGACGTTGTGGATCCGGCACCGATCATGCCCGGTCCTCTCCCGCAGGTAGTCGAGGCAAGCGCCAGTACCAGCAAAACCAAGGTTGTCAGCACACGAAGCGTAACTCCATCCGCGGAAAAAGCGCTCCGACCGGCCGCAAGCGCCTGACTGCCGCCGTGCCGACCCGGGAGACGGAGCATATGAATCTCATTGTACATCCAATCCCCGCGCATGCCAACGCTGACTTCGAGGCTTCATCCTTCTTCCGCGCTTCGGACTGAGCCCGCCATAACCGAAAGACGCCTGGTACGGCGGGCTGTTCGGTTGAAGCACGACGCCCCGCGCAGGGCGGGGCGTTGGTACGGTTTGGCTCGGTCTAGACGAGGTAGTCGCCGCGGGGCGTGTAGTGGGTATGCAGGTACTTGTGGCTCACCTCGCCGCACGGCCCGTCGGTCAGGAACTCCTCGTAGAGTTTCAGCACGTGCGGGTTCTCGTGCGACTTGCGGATGGGCAGGCCCATATCCTCGGAGTATATCGCCTTGGCGCGAGCCCAAACTACTTCCGTTCCGGATCGACTTTGGCGAGGAGGACAGTGACGGTCAGACGCGCGGGCGGCGGCCGAACTCGGAGGGGCGGGTGCGCTAGACGGCAGGGGTCGGAACCAAGTCCTCGAGCACGACGCGCCGGAGAATCTGTTCGTCGCCAAATCGCTTGCGCGCGTCGAGTACCTCTATGCCCGCAATCCGGCCGTCTGCAGCGTAGTCAACAGCGACACCGTCGGCGACGTGTTTGGTCGTCACCGTGGTCTCAATGAACCTGATGTACAGCGCATCGACTTCCGAATCGTAGGATATTCTCATCGTGTTGCTCCGTTACGGTACATAATACACATAGACCGTCACGACCACAACCTCCGCAGGTTCGTCCACGAACACCGGCCGCACCTGCTTTGATGAGTAGTGACGTCCGTTCCAGTCCTGGCCGAAGGCGAACTCCCGGCGGCAGTCGAACCGGCCGCGCTCGGCCGGTTGCCACTCGGCCTGCCTGATTGCCTCAACGACTTCTTCCTCGGTCGCCCCGCGGAATCCCATATTCTCGCGGGCGTGGCGGGACAGCCGAATCGGCTTCACAGAGCGATTCTAGCGCGGCCGGCTGACTCTGTCCACACAGCCTTGGGCTGCAAATGGTCGCCGCACATTCACCTATCACCGCGTTGGGAAGTCGCCCGTGTAAACCGAGCGCCCCGCGGGAGGCGAGGCGCCATGCTGTGGTTTGGCTCGGTCTAGACGAGGTAGTCGCCGCGGGGCGTGTAGTGGGTATGCAGGTACTTGTGGCTCACCTCGCCGCACGGCCCGTCGGTGAGGAACTCTTCGTAGAGCTTGATGACGTGCGGGTTTTCGTGCGACTTGCGGATCTCGAGGCCCATGTCCTCGGAGTATATCGCCTTGGCCCGGGCCGCGCGGATCGCGGGCGAGGTGGGAATCGGTTGGCCGCCACCGCCGAGACATCCGCCCGGACAGGCCATGAACTCGATGAAGTGACAGCCGGCAAACTGGCCTCCCGCCTTGATGTCTTCCATCACCTTGCGGGCGTTGGCCGTGCCGTGCGCCACCGCGACCTTGAGCGTCGCGCCCTTCAGCCAGGTCCAGTCTTTGCCCAGCCTGCCCTTCTTGATGAGCGGCTTGAACAGGTCGATCATCGGGCCGGTCTGCGGGACCTTGATCTCCATATACCTGATGCCCTCGAACCCGCGCACCGGGATGACGTTGGCATCGGCAAAGACATCCTCGGCCTTGAGGCCGGTCACGACTTCGACCACGGTCCGGATTGCCGCTTCCATCACTCCGCCGGTCGCGCCGAAGATGAGACCGGCGCCCGAGGCGTCGCCGAACGGCAGGTCGAAGTGCGACTTGGGCATGCGCGGCAGGTCGATGCCCGCTTCTTTTATCATCTGGGCCATTTCGCGCGTAGTCAGGCCGTAGTCCACGTCTTTGTACCCGGAGGAGCGCATCTCCGGCCGGTTGGCTTCGAACTTCTTGGCCGAACACGGCATCAGCGAAACCGATACGATGTCGGCCGGGTCGATGCCCTGTTTCTGGGCGTAGTAGCTCTTGATAAGCGCGCCGAACATCTGCTGCGGACTCTTGCAGGATGAAACGTGAGACAGCCATTCCGGGTAGAAATGCTCGATGAACTTCACCCAGCCGGGCGAACAGGAAGTGAATTGAGGCAGCAGGCCACCCTGCTCCTTTTTGACCAGCACGCGGTAGAGTCGAGTCAGGAGTTCGGTGCCTTCCTCGATGATGGTCAGGTCGGCGGTGGTATCCGTATCGAAGACCC
>CAZSUX010000170.1:0-6353 GCA_964610135.1 uncultured bacterium
ACAAGTTGCCCCGAGCATCGCCTTCAGAATCGCCCTCGGGATTGCCTTCCGAACCGCATAGCAGACCGCCCTGCGAGCCGCCCCGGGGACTACCCCGGGAATGACCCCCACCGTGACACGCAGAGCGACTTCAACCTTCGCTGATTCCGTGCCTTGTCCCCCATCCGAGCCATTGACCCGCATTATACAGACCTGTATAATGCGGACAATGGCGACTGGCATATGAAGCGGTCGAAGGAGACGTTCAAGTTCACGAGCGAGATGGGCGTGCGGTTGCGGGAGTTGCGGCTGAAGGCTGGCGTGACTCAGCAGGAGCTTGCGGTGTTGATGGGCAGGCAGGGCAAGGGCTGCGCCTATCTTGTCAGCCGCTTCGAGTGCGGCCATGTCCCCTATCCGTCGTTCGGTTTTGTCGCCGACTATCTGCGCGCGTGCCGGGCTTCGTTCGCCGACATCGCTGACCTGTTGAACGCCTACACCCTGCAACCCACCGTGATCGAGCAGCGCGGCTACAAGCGCGTGCAGAGCCTCACCAAGAAACTGTCATGGCGCGTGGCGAAGGCAGTCGAAAGGTATGACCACGGTGTCACCAAGACAAGGTCCAAGCCGGAGCCGGTACGGAAGCGAGTCGCACACGCCAAGGCATACGCACAGGCACAGGAGCAACAGCGCGAACTGAATCGACTGGTCGAGTCCGAGATAGCGGCCGCGCACCTGGGGTCCGTCTCACCCGAGGCGGTCTACCTGCGGGTCTATGCGCGGAAGCTGTGGCGGATGGTGACGCACAGCAAGGACGAGCACAAGCTCAAGCCGAAGCTGGAGGAACTCGAACGCTGGGCAGTGGAAGTCGGGATCGGAGCCCGGCCCGTACTGGCCGCGCTCCGCGACCGCATCACCGCGCTCGTCAACGATTCACCGACTCGTTAGGTCCGGAGTTGGCCTCGGCGGGCCACGCCGAACGTCGCACCACAAGGACACAAGGGCACGAAGGAACGGAGTGGGGCCAAAGATGAAGCGGGGGCTTCCGCCCCCGCAATCCGAGACTGAACTCTAGCGCTGCGGACCGCCCGCGCCGCCGCCGGCACCTTCCTGCTCTATTCCCTCGCCCGCGCGCATCTTCGGGTCGAACTTGAAGTTGTTGAAGTTGTAGCTCACCGCGAGCGAGACGGTCGGGCCCTCGGTCTTGTACGATGTAATCGTGCGGAAACCCTCACCCTCGGTTCTCCAGTGCTGGGTTCTGGAGCCCAGGATGTTGCTCAGGCGCAGAGTAATCGAGAGCGCGCGCTTGAGCAGACTCTGCTTGACCGCGAGGTTGGCGCCAAGCCACCCGTCGGATGTGGTCGTGGCCGTGATGTTCGGACCCGAGTAGTAGCCGTTGAGCTGGACCTGCGTATTGGTGGCCGGCCGGAACGTAAGGTTGGCTGAGCTGTTCCACGCGATAGTGGTGCGGGACGTATCCAGCCCGATTGCGGTCGCTTCCTCACGGTAGTGGTAGACATCGCCGGTCAGGTACGCGGTGAACCACTTGAACGGGGAGACATTCGCGGTCACCTCGACCCCGATTGAGCGGTCGCGCCCGACGTTGGCGGCGGTCTGAAGCAGCACGGTCGAATCCGGCTCGTACCGCTTCGTGATCCACTCGACCATGTCGCTCGTGGTTCGGTAGTAGCCCTCTGCAGACAGAAAGTTGGCGCCGAACGGCAGTTCGCAGCCCGCCTCCCAGGAGTTGGTAAACGAAGGCCGCAGCTCCGGGTTGCCGATGCCCACCCAGTGCTCGTCGTACCAGACCTCGACCGGCCGCAGATACCAGGGGTCGGGCCGGTCTATCCGACGTGAGTAGCTGGCCGTGACCTGCCGGCCGGAGCCCAGTCCGTAGGTCGCGTGCAAACTCGGGAAATAGTCCCAGCGACGCATCTTCCACGGCTGGGCCGAGTCTGCCACCGTAACCACCCGGTTGCCATACTCGCCGCGCAGTCCAGGCTGCAGCCCGAGTTCGCGCCAGCTCCAGGTGTACGTCGCGTAGAGCGACTGAATATTCCGGGTGCCGCCATAGATATGGCTGGAGCGCGCGTCATCCACCCAGCCCGGTACTGCCGTGTCGTACAGCGCGACACTCAAGTCCTGGCCCGTCCCTTCCAGCCGGCTCTGGAACCCGGCCTCGAGCTTGTCCTTCTTCCGCAAGGGCAACGTGTACGCCAGCTCGAGGTTCGCCCGGTTCATCGGCCCCAGGTCCTCGGTGTGACGCCCACCGGTGGTGTCATTTCCGGTTGAGTCCAGATTCACGGTCATCGAGTTGCTGCCGCCACTATTGCTGACCACGTACGCGCTCGCCGTGAGCTTGTGCCCGGTCGTGTCAAAGAGATGTTCGTGGTCGGCAGTAACGAAGAAGAAACGCCGGGAATACTCCCGGCTGCTGCCGGTTCGGTACTGCCGCGAGGAATCACCGGGCAGATGCGACTCTGCTCTGTCGGACGCGCCGTCGGTGCTGCCGTCGAATCCACCAAACCGACCGGAGACGCTCGACTTGTCGCGCGGGCCGAATGTAAGGTCAAGTCCGGCCCGGCCGGCACCGGTCAGACCGGCCCAGCGTCCGGTTCCGTTATCCGTTCTCAACAAGGTATCGGCCGCTGTGAATATCCGCGTCTCGCCTTCTGAATTCCAGTCGGACGTGTACCGTCGGACGTTCCCGCCGGCATACACGTTGGCCATCCCCTGTCGAAGGCTGAGGAGCGCATCGCCGCCGTAGCGGCCCTTCGGGGCCGCGTTCGCATTGATGAGCGCGCTGGTGCCACGGCCCTTCTGCTTCTTCAGCAGGATGTTGACGATCCCGGCTGCGCCGTCCGGCTCGTACCTGGCCGAGGGGTTAGTGATGATTTCGATCTTGTCGATGCTCTGGGCCGGCGTCTGTTTGAGGACCTCGTTGGGGTCGAGCAGTGTGGGCTTGCCGTCAATCAGCACTTTGAAGTTGGCGCTGCCGCGCAGGGTAACGTTGTCCTCGATGTCCACCTTCACCGATGGTACTTCGCGCAACGCATCGACGGCCGTGCCGGAAGACGCATTCGGGAGCTTGGAAACCTCGATGACCTTCTTGTCCACCTCGTAGCTGATGGCGGGCTTCTCGGCGGTCGCCTCAACCCCCCGCACCGAAATCGGCTTCTGTTCGAGGTCGATCCGGCCCAGGTCGAGTTGGGCCCCGCCTGCGACCTCAACCTCTTTCATGACTCGGTCGCGGTACCCGATGAACGACACCTCCACGTAGTATCGGCCGGGCTTCACGCCGTCGAGCCGGAACGCTCCAGTCTTGTCCGTGATGGTACCGTTCACCTGCATGCTCTCCGGCAGTGAGTAGAGCACTACGTTGGCGTACTCCACCGGCACCGATTGCTCCGTGTCGAACACCTGTCCAATGACCGTCCCGGTACTCTGACCAACGCCCGGCTGCGCCGCGGCAACGCCGACCAGGTACAAGAAAACTGCCCCGCAGAAAACGCGCCTCTTCATGGACGCAATCGTACCGGCTTTCCGTATGCGGTCAAGCCAGGGCAAAGACCGCCTGGCAAGTACCAAGGACAAAGGACTAGGGACAAACCAAATCCAAAGGACGAAAGGCAAACCCGAGGTCCGCACTTTGTCCTTTCCTATTGATTCGTCCTTTGTCCTTACGACTTTGCCCTTTCCACCGCAGAGCTTTTCCCGGCCGCGTGTCTATGGTATCATATGAGAATGGACTATAGCCAATCTCGGCTGCCTTTGGCAGCCTTCTTCATTCTAACGCTCGTTGCGGTCGGCTTTCTCTTCGCACAGCCCGGACCCGAGACCGGCCGAGGCGCGGCCGCCGGCTCGATTACCGGCCAGGTCTATGACGCCGACCTGAACGTACCCATCGAGTATGCCAACATCGTATTGCGCAGCCTCCGCGACAGCTCGCAGGTAAACGGCACCATCACCGACAAGTCGGGCCGGTTCACACTGCCCGGAGTCCGCCCCGGTCGCTATTTCGTCGAGGTTTCGTTCATCGGCTACCGAGACAAGACGGTCGGCGACGTTGCCATTGGGCCCGGTGCCACGCACGACCTCGGCCGGCTTGCGCTTCGACAATCGGCGGTCGCGATGCCCGGAGTCGAGGCGACCGCTGAAAGACCCACGCTCGAGTACCGCATCGACAAGAAAGTCGTCGACGTCTCGAAGCTGGCAACCGCCGCCTCGGGAACCGCGGTGGACGTACTGGAGAACGTGCCCTCGGTCAAAGTCGACGTTGAGGGCAACCTGACCCTGCGCGGGAGCGGCAACTACACGGTGCTCGTCGACGGCAAGCCGTCGCCGGTCGAAGGCTCGGACGCGCTCCAGCAGATCCCGGCCGGGACCATCGACAAGATCGAGATCATCACCAACCCGTCGGCCAAGTACGACCCTGAGGGCATCTCGGGGATAGTCAACGTGCTCTTGAAGAAGCAGCGCCAAGCCGGATGGAGCGGCACCGCGACACTGGACGGCGGCTGGCCCCAGCGCTATGGCGGGAGCTTCCTCCTGAGCTGGCGACTCAACGGCCTGAGCCTGTTCGCGGGCGCGAACCTGCGCAACGGCAAGTCGCCGGGCACGCGTTCGACCGAGAGCTGGACTGCTGATTCAACCGGCGACACGACCTACAGCAATTCAACCGGCGAGGGCGAACGTGGGCGCGGTTCGTACGGCCTGCGCGCGGGCGGTGACTACAAGTACTCGAACCACGACCGGACCGGATTGAACGTTCGGCTCGGCGACCACGGATTCGGCATGAACCAGCTGGCGACCTATAAACGCTGGACGAAGCCGGGGACCGATACCTCGAGGGAAATCAGCCGGGACTCGTCGCGGCGCGGGGGCGGGTTCCTCTCCGCCAACCTCGACCACCAGCACACGTTTGACCGCGAGGGCCACCAGCTTGCGGCCTCGGTCAGCTACAATCGCCATGATGGGACCGACCGCGCGGTAAACCTCTTGAGCACCGAAGGCGGGAGCCTCATCAGCGGTCGGCGCGAAGAGGAGTCGGGTCCCCGCCAGCCGCTGCGGGCCAAGCTCGACTACACGCTGCCGCTGGACGAAGACGACAAGTTCGAGGCCGGCTACCAGTTGGGAATACACCGGGCGCGCAACGTCAACGAGGTCTTCGAGTACGTTGCGGTCGGTGACAGCTACGAGCACCGCCCCGAGTACAGCCAGACCGTGGACTACTCCGACAACATCCACGCCCTCTATGCGCAGTATGCGGGCAAACTCTCCAAGTTCGGGTTCCAGCCCGCGTTCCGCGTCGAGCGGTCGGACCGAGCGGTCGTTTCGGACTCGGGCACGTATCCGTTCAACCGCTGGGACTACTTCCCGAGCCTGCACCTCTCCTACGACCTCCCCGCCAACCAGCAGGTGATGGCGAGCTACACCCGGCGCATCGAGCGGCCACGCGGCTGGGAACTATGGCCGTTCCTCTCACGCCAGGACGCCTACAACGTCCGGCGCGGCAATCCCGACCTGAAGCCGGAGCTGACCGACGCGCTCGAAGCCGGCTGGCAGATGCCGCTCGGCGCGAGCCGGATATCGGCCGAAGGCTACTACCGCGTGACTCACGACGTCATCGAACGGGTCAGGTCGGTCTATGAGCCAGGAGTCATCCTGTTCACGGCAGAGAACGTCGGAACCGACTACTCGCTCGGGGCCGAACTGCTGTTCGACCTGCAACTGGTCAGGTGGTGGCGCATCAACCTGTCCGGGGATGTGTACGACTATCGCATCACGGGCAAAGCCGCCGGTCAGGACTTCTCCAACTCAAGCTTCAACTGGGGCGGGCGGCTCTCCAGCGAGTTCCGCCTGCCGACCCAGACCCGGCTGACCCTCGGGCTTCATTTCGAGAGCCCGGAGGCTGATGCCCAGGGTCGCGACGAAGGCCATTTCATCACCGACGCGGCGATCCGGCAGCAGTTCCTCAACCGCCAGCTTTCGCTTACTCTGCAGGTCCGGGACCTGCTCGGAACCGGCAAGTTCGAATCCACGGCCGAGGGGGAGGACTTCTACAACCACTTCCGATTCGAGCGCAGCGCGCCGATGGTCAGTCTTAACCTGACCTGGAACTTCAACAACTTCAGGCCCGACCGCCGCCTGCGCGACGAGGGCGTCGAGGAAATCGACAGCGGCGGCGAGTTCGAGCAGTAGTCGCGGGACAGGACCGCGGAAACAGGGGCTGTCCCGCCCTGAGTTGCCGCGAAACGGGGACTGTCACTTCGCAGGGCCCTGTGCGATTCCCAGGGACTGTACCGCCCAAATGGGGACTGTACCGCGCTGAGTCCGACCCATTCGGCTCGCTCTGTCATTCCGAGGGAGTCCGACGA
>CAZSUX010000171.1:0-304 GCA_964610135.1 uncultured bacterium
CGGCAACTACCAGATGTAGGACGAAACACCCCACTGACCAAGCCACAATGACCAGTCAATGCTCAATCCCCACTGACGCAGCGCCGCTTGGGCATTTCCGAGTTTCGGGCTTGATTGGGAATTGGCGCTTGGGGATTGGTGCTTCCGCGCGGAAAGGTCTGAGATGACCATCGAAGATCTGAAGCGCGGGATTGACCGCTTGGAAACCGAGCCCGAGCTTCGGGCCAAGCTCGAGAAGTCTCAGAAGACGGGCAAGCCGCTCCGTGTCAAACTGGGCATCGACGCCTCGGGCCCGTACATCCAC
>CAZSUX010000171.1:314-6293 GCA_964610135.1 uncultured bacterium
CTCGGGTTTGCCGTCCCCCTGCGCAAGCTCCGCCAGTTCCAGGACGCCGGCCACATTGCCGTACTCATCATCGGCGACTTCACCGGCAGCATCGGCGACCCGTCGGGCCGCTCCAAGACCCGGCCCCAACTCACCGATGAGCAGATCCAGGCCAACATGGAACGGTACAAGGAGCAGGTTTTCAAGATTCTCCTGCCCAACCGCACCGAGTTCCGCTACAACTCGGAATGGTCCAAGCCGATGGGCGGCGCGGACATCATCAAGCTCGCTGCGAAGTACACAGTCGCCCGGCTCATCGAGCGCGAGGACTTCAAGAAGCGGCTCGCTGCCGGCGACCCGATACACGTCCACGAACTCCTCTACCCCCTATTCCAGGGCTATGACTCGGTCGCAGTGAAGGCCGACATCGAGCTCGGCGGAGCGGACCAGTACTGGAACCTGCTCGTCGGCCGCGAGCTCCAGCGCGAGTTCGGCCAGGAGCCGCAGGTCGTCCTGACCATGCCGCTGCTCGTCGGTCTCGACGGCGTGCAGAAGATGTCCAAGTCCTACGGCAACTACGTCGGCATCACCGAGCCGCCGCGCGAGATGTTCGGCAAGCTCATGTCGATCGCCGACGCGATGATGCTCGACTACTTCCGCCTCTGCACCGACCGTCCCGAGGCCGATATCGCCGAGATCCAGAAGCGGCTGGCCGGCGGCGAGAACCCACGCAATATCAAAGTTGGACTGGCCAAAGACATCATCGCGATCTACCACTCGCGCGAGGCGGCCGATGAAGCTGCAGCCGAGTTCGACCGCGTGTTCCGGGACAAACAGGTACCGGACGAGATGCCCGAGTTCAAGGTCCCGGCCGCCGGTATCAACATCATAGACCTCGCCGTCACGGCCGGACTTCTCTCCTCCAAAACCGAAGCCCGCCGCAAACTGATTGAGGGTGCGTTCTACCTCGACAACCAGCGCCTCAGCGACGCTGGACTGCTGGTCAAAGTCGAGTCACCGACGGTGCTCAAAGTCGGCAAGCGCCGCTTCCTCCGCCTGATTCCCTAGTCCCGAAACGCCGCCCGCGAGAGACGGCGGAAATCGCCATGCGAATCGCGTCGAGAACCGGCCTGCGAGTGCCTCCGCAAATCACTCCGGAAAAGGCTCTGCGAATCAGCCCACCAATGAACCCGCATCTCGCCCGCCAAGCCACGGTTGAGGTCGCCGCTCGTGTCGGCTCGGAAATCGGTGCCGGGAAAGCGGTGGGTTTCGCGGTCGGATTGACCGGGCAAATGGCGTCGGGAGTCGCTATCAGAATCACCTCGAGAACCACCTCCTGAACCGTCCCGGGAACGGTTCCCACCGTGGTTCCCGGAAGGTCGATTCTGACGGCCTCGACCGAGCCTAAAGCGATGCTCTTCTGTTACTTAGCTGGTTTTTGGCTAGCCAAATCGTGCCGTCCGCTCTATCGGGACCGTTCTATCGGGCTTCGAGCCCGAGAAACCGCCGCTTTGCGCCTCGGAAGTTGACCTTCGAGCCTGCTTGTTCTGGGTCGGCTTTCGCCTACCGCGTCAGTACGATCTTGTGGACAGCTTGGGTCTTGAGGCTTGCGGCTTGCAGCTCTTCCCGCACAAAGTAGACCCCCGGCGCCAGCGCCCGCACGTCATTCGCGCCCGACGCGAGGTCCATCACCTTCCGTCCGCTGACGTCCAGCAACTCCGCCCCATACTCAGCATTCTGTCTGATGCCTGCTGCGCCTAGCACCAGCACGCCACGGACGATGGTAGGGAAATGCCGGGGAGCGCGCGCCAACTCGGTTGGCCGGTCGTTCATTCCGATGACCGGAGAGAGCGTTCCCCAGATGCGCGGGCTGTTGTAGGGGATATCCCCCACGACGCCGGTCCAGCCACTGTAGGCGAGCAGCATCTTGCTTCCCCCTCCGTAGGCAAGGACCGGGTTGACCTGATAACCTTGCTGTGTGATCGCGACGAAGGTGTCCGGTATGCTTCCCTGCGGGGTCACCCGTGCGCCGTAGATGTCCCGCTCTCCGTTGCGCTCGTCCTGCCAGACCACGAGGAAGTCTGCGCCGTCGTATTCGACTGCAGGGTAGTTCTGCGCACCCGGGGCAGTGCAGATCTCGATGCCGGCGGTATCGAGCACGGTGCCGGTCGCGGTGACGCGCGCACCGTAGATGTCACGCTCGCCGTTCCGCCGATCGGCCCATACGACCAGGAAGATGTCTCCATCGGATGCGGCTGCCGGCTGCTCCTCGTCTCCCGCTGCCGTCGACACGATGAAGCCGTCGGGGTCGAGCACGACGCCCTGACGGTTGATCCGCGCACCGTAGATGTCACGGATGCCGACGCTCTGGGCCTGCCACAATACCAGGTAGTCCGTGCCGTTGTACGTCATAGCGGGCGTGACCTTCTCCCCGGACGATGTGCACACGGCGACGCCGGCGGTGTCGAGCACCGTCCCGGTCTGCGAGACCCGCGCGCAGTAGATGTCATAGCTGCTGTTGCGCCAGTCCTGCCACACGACCAGGAAGTCAGTGCCGTCGCTCCCGACCGCCGGCGCGCACTGCTCCCACGGCGGACCGGATATCAGGATGCCGGCCGTATCGAGGACCACGCCGTCGGGGCCCACCCTCGCGCCGCACACATCTCGCTCGCGGAACCTCCCGTCCTCCCAGACGACCAGGAAGTTCGACGAGCCGTGTGCCAACGCCGCGAACGCCTGATCGCCGTTTGGCGGCGAAATCCGGATGCCGGTCGAATCGACTACCGTGCCTTCGGGCGTCAGCCTGACGCCGTAGATATCACTGATGCCAACGCGGGTTTCCCCCCAGACGACCAGGAAGTCCGCTGCACCGAATGCCGCGTCCGGTAGCTTCTGCGAGCTGGCGGCGTTCGACACCGGGATGCCCTGCGGGTCCAGCACCATGCCGTTTCCGTCAACGCGCGCCACCGAGACACTGTGGTCTGCCATGCCGGCCCGCACGTCGTTCCACGCCACCACGTTGCGCAGGCCGTCGAAGGTCACCGCGGGACTACCCGCGTACTCGCCACCTTGGGAGATGAAGAACCCCAGTGTGTCTATTACGGTTCCGTCAGTTGCGACACGCCCGCCCAGCACGTTGCCGTGGGCAACCGCGTCGGTCCACACGACCAGGTACTGCGTCCCGTCGAACGTGATTTTGGTATCGAACTCGTACCAACTGCTTGTCGCGATTGCGATCCCGGCTGAGTCCAGCACCTCGCCGGCGCTCGTGATGCGGGAACCGTAGATGTCGGTGTCGGGGCCGCCGCGCATGTCTTCCCAGACGACCAGCGCTTCGTCAATGCCGAATGCGATTGCGGGGCTGCCCTGCCAGCTCTGCGCCACGGAGATCGGGAAACCCGCGGAGTCGATCATCGCGCCCTCCGAATTCACCCGCGCGCCGTAGATGTCAAAGACTCCGCCGCTGCGCGTCTCCCCCCAAACCAGCAGGAAGTTCGAGCCGTCGTAGGTCACTGCCGGTCCAGCCTGCCCGGTCGAGTCGTCGTGCACGATGGTGAGACCGGACGTGTCGACCAGCACGCCGTCGCGGGTCACCCGCGCTCCGTAGATGTCGGTGTCACCTTCACGCATGTCGGTCCACACCACCAGGTAGTTCGTGCCGTCGAACGCGACCGCCGGTTCGCCCTGAAGCCCGGACGCAACCGAAACCGGGATCCCCTCCGGGTCGAGCACCGAACCGTCAGAAGTCACCCTGCAGACGTAGATGTCCCCTGAGTCAGCACGCTGGTCGGCCCACGCGACGAGGTAGTCGGTGCCGTCGGAGGCGACAGCCGGGGCGGTCTGGGAGCTCGCGGCCGTCGATATGACCAGTCCGGCTGGGTCGAGAACCTTGCCCTGCGCGGACTGTCCAGTGAATCGGGTGCCGTAGATGTCTGAGTTGGAGCCACCGCGCTCGTCGGCCCAGACGATGAGCGAGTTCTCGCCGCTGGATGCGGCCGCCGACAACAGCTGATTCTGCTCGGCCGATCCGTAGACGACACCGGGGTCGACCAAGAACTCGCCTGCATCAGCGCCACGCAATGCAATAGTGGCCAGCAGCACTGCTACGATGTTCCATTTCATGCCTTCCTCCTGGTTCGGAGGACGGCAGGCTGCTGCCTCCTCTCACAGGTCAGCGGGCGACTCCGACGCGTCAACGTGACTCGGACCCGGAGTGGCCAGCCGGACCTAGGTCAGTAGTGCCGTCCCAGTTGCTGTTATTTGGACGGACGCGGCCGCGAGATTGTTGCGCCGTCTGGTTGTGCATGCGCGACCGGCGAATCGGAGAATTCTACCTCGTCACTACGACCTTGGTGATGGATGACGACTCTGAGCGAACGAAGTAGACGCCCGATGCGAGACCGCGCACGTCATTCGCGCCGGCGTGCAGGTCAAGCACCCTCCGCCCGCTGATGTCCAGCAGTTCCGCCCTGAATCCCGCATTCTGTCTGCTTTCTACCGCGCCGAGCACCAGCACGCCTCGGATGATAGTCGTGGGATTCGTCGCGCGGACTTCGGGTCCCGCTGCGTCTCGCTGCCCGACGAAGTAGTCCATCCGGTACAATGGGTACACCTCGATGTTCCCCGCAAACGGTGAGCCGAGACCAGGGTTGTTGGCGGTTGCGGCCTGGTCTTCAAGCGGCAGGGCGCAGACGAAGTTCTCGCCTGGAATCAGCGAATCGGTGGCCCAAGTGTAGGACCACATAATGGAATCGGTCCCTGCGCCCGAAGTAATCGCCGCCCAGTCCCAAGCCTTCGCTGCGGTGTTAAGCCGGTTCAGCACCCCCATCATTGTGGTTCGGTCGATTGAGGAGCGGTTCACTCCTTTGCCGGTCAGGGGCGGACAAGCCACCGAGGTCGTATCGCCCGGCAGCCGGTCAAACGCCACGCGCACCTTCGTGTCGTTAACCGGCGCATCCGTTATGACGGTCGCGTTGCCGCTACCGTAGTTCGCGACGTAGATCTTGTTGGTGACCGGGTTCACCGCCACGGCTCTGGGCTCCGGGCCGACGGCCACCGTGGTCGTGGCGTTGGTGGCACCGTCGATCACCGTCACGCTGCTACTTGAGTTGTTCGCGACGTAGATCTTGTTGGCGACCGGGTTCACCGCCACCGCACTGGGCTCCGGGCCGACGGCCACTGTGGTCGTGGCGTTGGTGGCACCGTCGATCACCGTCACGTCCTCGCTGCCGTCGTTCGCGACGTAGATCTTGTTGGTGACGCGGTTCACCGCCACGGCATCGGGGTTCGCGCCTGCGATCACCGTTGCTGTGGAGTTGGTTGCACCGTCGATCACGGTCACGTTATTGCTGACGTAGTTCGCGACGTAGATCTTGTTTGAAACCGGGTTCACTGCCACGGCATCGGGATATGAGCCGACGGCCACGGTGGTTGTGGCATTGGTCGCGCCGTCGATCACCGTTACGTCGTAGCCGGTCTCATCCGCAACGTAGATCTTGTTGGTTGCAGGGTTCACCGCCACGGCAGCGGGCCACGAGCCGACGGCCACCGTGGTCGTGGCGTTGGTCGCACCATCAATCACGGTGACGTTGTTGCTGCCGCCGTTCGCGATGTAGATCTTGTTGGTGACCGGGTTCACCGCCACGGCAGCGGGGTTCGTACCTGCGGCCACCGTGGATGTGTCGTTGGTCGCGCCGTCGATCACGGTCACGTTGTTGCTGAGGTAGTTCGCGACGTAGATCAGGTTTGAAACCGGGTTCACCGCCACGGCAATAGGCCACGAACCCGCGGCAACCGTGGCTGTGTCGTTGGTCGCGCCGTCGATCACCGTCACGTTGCCGCCTTCGTTGGCAACGTAGGTCCTGTTCGTAGCCGGGTTCACAGCCACGGCATCCGGCCAGAAGCCGACGTCCACCGCGGCTATGGCGTTGCTCGCGCCGTCGATTACGGTCACATCGTCACTATCGTAGTTCAACACGAAAACCTTGTTGGTGACCGGGT
>CAZSUX010000172.1:0-6253 GCA_964610135.1 uncultured bacterium
CTAACTGCTACCTGCTACCTGCTACCTGCTAACTCCTCACCTACCTCGTCACCACAACCTTGCGGATGGCGGCGTCCGGTCTGCCGTCTTCGGTCTTCGGTCCTCTGACGAAGTAGACTCCCGGCGCCAGCGCCCGCACGTCATTCGCACCGGGGTGAAGATCGAGCACCTTGCTGCCGGTGATGTCGAGCAACTCTGCCCCGTATTCTGTATCCTGTCTACTGCCTACTGCGCCAAGCACCAGCACTCCGCGGATGACGGTCGCGGTGAGCGGAGAATGGTACGCGGCAGGAGGTTCGCGTTCCTCGGCCACAGCCGCGGCGCTGTCAATCCAGGCCATCGCGGCGGTCACGACGGTGTCTTCCCCGCGTGCCACGGCATCACGTGTGTGCCAGACCGGGACATCGACCGGAAACTCCCGATGGGTGAGAAAGTGCGTTGTGTCGGAAGCTAGGCAGGCCTCATTCAGCGCATAGCTCGCATACCAGCCGGTAGGCATGCTCAGGCTTGTCGGTCCGTTGAATGCGGTGTTGGTCGATTTGCCAAAGGTCTTGACCCGAGGGTGAAATGTCATGCGGAACGCTACTTGATCACCTGAGCTGACCGCGCCTGGTCCGACCAAGACCGCAATCGGCTTGTCGTAGCCTGTGCCGTTGCCCGGAATGGTGATCGGGGACGCGCTGAATCCCATCGATAGGTGGTCGGCCGGATTGTCTCGCCACGCGAATCGTATCGTCTCGACCGAGTCCCGAAACAGGAGATGAAGTGCGCTGTCGCTCAAGTACATGTTGCCGCCCAGGTTATACCGGAAGTCGATGATGATCCCCTTGAGCGTCGTGTCGCTGACTAGCGAACTCACCGCGTCGTAGAACTCGGTCCCGGCGTTGTACACCCATCTCCAACCGTAGATGTAGCCGATGTGGGTGCCGCTGACAATACCGTAGCTGACCGAGAGGGTGGAATCGGTGGCAGGCATCGGTACTCCGGGGATGTCCATCTGGTCGGTAGCGAACAGGTACATGCTTTGGCCCACGAGCAGCGACGTCGGCAGGTGCACGGTGTCACCGGTTGAGTATTTCACGATATCGATGGTATCGAACAGGTGCCAATTCATGCCCGCGGCATTCAGCAGCGAATGCGTCATCGCGGTACTGCAGCTACCCCGGGTAAAGCTCACGCGAATCGGCAATTCGGCTTCCTTCAGTTCGCGTAGGATGTCGGTCCAGGGGCGCCGGTCATAGCCCAGAACTACGTCTCCGCGTTCCAGCCCCAGCGGATGATTCTCGGCCACCCGATAAACCAGGAGCGAGCTGTCGGTCAGCGGCGTCAATCCGGCGCCGAAATGGCCGACGTCCATCCAAGCGGCAACAACCCACAGAGGTACGCCTGGTAGCAGTGTTGTGCCGCGCACGCCATTGTCTTGGGTTCGTGTGTCCTTCCCTGAGAGCCATCGCCTGGTGGTTCATGATTGCGGCAAACCTCCCGCGACTGACGGTGTCTTCTACCTCGGAACGGTACACGGCCCGCAGCGAATCCCAGTTGACAGTGAGATTGTTGAAGCAGGCGAAGTTCTGGTCGATTGTATTCCAGAACAGGTCGAAGATGGCCAGCTTGTCCGCGGTCGGAAGACCCGGACCCCAGGTGGAGTCAATCACTCGGCGCCAGTCGGTCAGGCTGTAGTGCCCGGGCTGTTTCGGTATCCATTGCGGTGGCGGACTGGCGCCGTATCCCGACTCGAGCCAGTCCGGCGTTGCCGTCGGTGCTGGCGATGGACGGTCCATCGGTTCGGCCCAAAGAACGGCAGACACTAGCGCGGCCGTTGCTGCCGCGAGCACGAATTGGCGCCTCATCTGTTCTTCTTCTGGAGGCGCATCGCAACCGCCCGGAACTGGCGCCGATTGCTCTGGCTCCAGTCTTTCATGGTCCGTGTGCCCACGCACGGGCCCCTTCCTGAATGCGGGAGTCTACAGAGATAGCCGGATACGTGTCAAGGAAAGCGTCCGACGCTTGTCTGCAGGTCTGCGGGGCGGAAACCGGGGCCGCGGAAGAACGCGCCGCGGCCGTTAGCTTGACCGTGCCGTCGTGCCGGTTTATGATTGGGCGTGAAGACGGCAAGACACTGGAAGCACGATGAGAAGGCAGCGGGGCGGGTTGTGTGCAGTCTCTGCCCGCATGAGTGCGTGATTGCCGAGGGGAAGTCCGGGCGGTGCCTGGGGCGGAAGAACATCGGTGGGCAGCTCGTCGCCGCGAACTACGGCGAGGTAGTCTCGATTGCCGTCGACCCGATTGAGAAGAAGCCGCTCTACCACTTCTTGCCCGGAAGCGAAATCCTGTCGGTCGCAACCTACGGCTGCAATCTCCGCTGCCCGTTCTGCCAGAACGCGGAGATATCGCAGCAGGTGACACCGTCGCGGCATGTCGAGCCGGACGAGCTGTTGGCGCTGGCGAAGCGCCACGGCACGCCGGCCGTCGCCTTCACCTACAATGAGCCCCTCATCTGGTTTGAATACCTGATGGACGCGGGGAAGTTGATGCAGGGGGCAGGAATCAGAAACGTGCTCGTGACCAACGGAATGCTCAATCCCGAGCCGCTGGCCGAGCTTCTGCCGCTCGTTGCGGCGATGAACATCGACTTGAAGTCAATCCGGCCGGAGTTCTATCGCGACTATGTGAAGGGTGACCTCGAAACCGTGCTCAACACCATTCGGACCGCGGCCAAGGCTTGCCACGTCGAGCTGACCAACCTGTTGATACCAGGGCGGAATGACTCGCCGGCGGAAATCGCCGAGCTCGTAGATTTCGTCGCGAGCCTCGGGCGCGAAACCGTGCTCCACTTCTCGCGCTACTTCCCGCGACACAGGGAGACCGAGCCGTCGACCCCGACCGCGAAGCTGGCGGAGGCGGCAGCCATCGCCCGGAAGGAACTGGACTACGTGTACCTCGGCAACGTCGGCCTTGGGGACAGTCCCCATTCGGGGACAGTCCCCGACCGGGATACTTTCTGCCCGAAGTGCGGGAATCGGTTGGTAGAGCGGGGCGGCTACGCCGGGCGTATCGTCGGCATCAAGGATGGTAAGTGCGCCAATTGCGGGCGGCGTGCAGACTTCGTGCTGACCTGAAGCACCAGTCGCCATATCCCAATCGTCTCCTGGTCAGGAGTTGCTATTGGCGAAGTACAAAGGACAAAGTGGTAAGGACAAAGCAAGCGCGAAACAGGAAAGTCTGAAACCAGACTTGTACTTGGGCCTTTCCGGTTTGCTTTGTCCTTTGTCCTTGGGACTTCGTACTTTGAATCCACCGATGCTCCGTGGTTGGCTGTTCTTGATTGGTGCCACACAGCCGCTATCATACGGGACATGGCAATGACCTCGCGGCCCCTGCACGTCGGCGGACGGTCAATCGGGCTCTTGGTGCTGGCGGTTGTCGTCGCCGGCATCGTCGGCAGCGTTGTCTCGTACTTCATGGCCGGGGTCTTTCCGCACGGGCCGGTGCGGGATTTCTTCTTCAAGTCGCTCGCCATCGGCATCCCGACTTTCACGTTGAACCTGGGCTTTCTTGCCCTGACCTTCGGGCTGTCGTTCGCGGTGACGACAGTCGCCGTGTTGCTCGTGGTCCTGGCCGTCTATCTTTGGTACAAGTTCTAGCTGAGAGAGCAGTGAGAGAGGGAGGAGTGAGCAGCTAGGACTCAAGATTCAGAAAGAGAACCGGGGCGGGCAAATGCCCGCCCCGGTGTCTTGTTGCCAGCGACTAGCGCTGGATGATGAGCTTCTGAGTCAGGCGGGTATCGCCGCTTTCGAGCTTGACGAAGTAGATGCCCGCCGGGACCTGCCTGCCGTTTGCGGCCAGCCCGTTCCAGCGTGTCACATACTGGCCGCGCGACCGGGTGGCGTCCCAGAGATTCGTGACGACCTTGCCGGCCGCGTCGTAGACGCGGAGACGAGTCGGCGCGGTGCCGGTTATGTTGTAGCTGATGTTCAGGCCGAGACGGGTCGGGTTCGGGTAGGCCGTGAGCCAAGGTTTCGACAGGTCGAGCCCGATAACTTCAGCCATTACGCCTTCGCGCTCCGGCTGGGGTTCGGCGAATAACGGCATGGTGTCGGCGCCCGGACCATACTCCCAGAACTCATAGCAGTTCGAACCCTTCAGGCAGAAGATGGTCGTACCGGTCGACGCCATTGCCGAGCCGCGCTTGACCTTGACCCGGCGGCCGCCGGCCGCCCGCGGTATGTCGGTGCTCTGCTTCCAGGAGTCGGATACGAAGTCGTAGTGCCAGAACTGCTGGGTGTTGCCGCCCTTGAGCGCGTACAGCCGGTCGCCGTTGGCGACGAGTGAACCGCCGTTCTTGACGCGGCGGTAGCCCATCCCGTAGAAGGAGTTCATGTCAAGGGTTTCGGGCCACGCGTTCAGGATGTGAGAGAAGCCGTAGGCCTCGACCGAGTTCGAGCCCTTGAGCACGTAGACTATGCCGTTGAGATAGGCGAGGTCGGAGCCGTATTTGCACCGCTTGCCGTTCGGCCCGGTCGGCACGTCCAGAGGTATGTACTGGTAGTACGGGCGGCCCTGCCACTCGGCATAGACTGAGTCATGCGGGTAGAACCAGGAATCGGAGGCGATGTCGTACCGCCAGAAGTAGTTCGTGGCGCTGCCCGGTATGCCGTAGACCGAGCCCTGTGTGCCGGCCTCGGCTACGTACTCGATGGCTGCGCCTCTCCTCGGCGCCTTGTATCTACGGTTACTATAGGGCCAGTCCTTGTAGGTGACGACCATGCCCTGCCGGGTCACCCAGGTATCGGTCGCGATGTCGTAGTAGTAGAAGTCGGGCCTGCCGCTGCCTTTGATCGCCCAGATGCGGCCCGGTCCCGCCGGTGTCGGGTAATTCGGGTCGAAGGTGAAATGGACGCCATCGCGCGGCTTCTTACCTGACGGGCCGGTCGGCATCGGCGCGAGCGTATCCCAGGAGTCGGTGGCGACGTCGTACGTCCAGAGTTCGGTGGTTCCGCTGCCCTTCATCGCGTAGAGCTTGTTCGTGGTCGGGGCGTAGCAGAGGGCTGCGTTCTTGACCTTACGTTTCTTCCATGTCGGCGGGATGTCGGCCTTGCGTGTCCAGATGTCGAAGCGGATGGTCTTTGTGACCAGGTTGTTGGACGGGTCGATGTCCCCGACCATCTGGACCGAGCAGGCGGCCGTGTAGGTACCCATCACCGCATTCCACGGCGCGAAGCTGACTATAGTGCTGTCGCCGGCAGCCAGCCCGGTGACGAGGGTGTTATCGGAGTAGCCCGTGCCGATGTGCATGAAGACCCGGATGGAATCGGAAACCGTGCCGTTGTTCTTGATCCTGGCCTGCGGCGTAATCATCCCCGGGAACTCGTAGCTGTTTGGTCGGACGATGGCGAGCGCCGCTGCGTCGGGTCGCGCCGGGAAGAACCTGATGGCCCGGCCCGGGCTCAGCCGGTTCGCGAGGCCACTGACCCCGCCCGACAGCGGCGGCACCGAGTACAGGTAGCAGAGGCCGTCGGTGCCGGCTACGTTCTCAAGCCCGATCGTGGAGTTTCTCGCGTTGTCGTAGTTCAGGTCGCCGGTCTCGACGTCCTTGTACTGGCAGATGATGGTCCCGTTCTCGTGAAAGATGAGCTCGAACGTGATGCCGTTGGCCGTGTCGGCGCCGACCCGGTTGGCGTCCTCGTACAGGACGACCATGTACCGGTCAGGGGCGAAGCCGAACCACTTGTACCAGAGCGAGCCGTGGCCGAAGCCCGCCCCCTCAGCAAGGTTATCCCACCACGCGTAGACGCAACGGTTGGGCACCAGGGTCGTCGGGACTAAGTCGGCCACCGTGTCGAGGTCGCCGCCCGGGTTCGTCGCACCGAGCGCGACCCAGCCGTTGGACGACACGGTCACGTAGTCGTAAGTGCTGTCGTAGTACGGGAAGTGCATCCCCGCCTCGAACGGGATGGGCTGGTAGTTGTTGTCGCCGAGTTCGCCGATGTATTGCCAGCCGCCGCCGGTCGTGTCTATCCAGGAGTAGGTCGGCCCGCCGGTGGTGTCGGAGTCAATCCAGCCATAGTGGAGCGGGCTCGAGCCGGTGTGAGCGCCCTTGAGCACCTCGAGCCCGTATCGCTTGTCGTCGTTCTGCGGGACCAGGTCCCCGCCTACCAATGTCGTGACCCAGACCGAGCACTGTGTCGGGAACCTCGGCGTCCAGTTGGCGAAAGTCACCAGCGTGTCCTGGCCCGGAGCGAGCGAGCCGAGC
>CAZSUX010000173.1:0-4180 GCA_964610135.1 uncultured bacterium
CACGTGGAACAGAGCGCCAACAATTGCCCAGTAGTTGCCGATACCGAGCCCAATCAGGACGTAGCCCATGTGGCTGATGCTGGAGTAGGCCAGCAGCCGCTTGTAGTCCTTCTGTGCGTACGCCAAGAGCCCGCCCGCGACGATGGAGAGCACGCCGAACGCCAGCAGCAGGTTGAAGAACGCCGGGGCGTTGGCGCGGGAGAGACCGAACACGTTGAACATGACACGGCACATGGCATAGACACCCAGCACCTTGATGAACACGCCCGAGAGCAATGCCGACACCGGTGCGGGCGCCGAAGGATGGGCGTCGGGCAGCCAGGCGTGGAACGGGACCATCGCCATTTTGACCGCGAACCCGATGAGGAACGTGGCCACGATGAACCAGAACAGCGGCGTGTGACCGAAGCCGGCCATGACCTGCGAGACCACCGCCATGTTAAGGGTCGAGGCCCTGGCGTAGAGCAGCGCGATGGCCAGCAGTATCGCGGTCCCGCCGATCTCGCCGATGACCATGTACTTGAACCCGGCCTCCAACTCGTCGAAGTCAGTCCCGAACGCGACTAGAGCATAGGACGACACCGCGGCGATCTCGATGAACACGAACATATTGAACATGTCGCCGGTAATGGTCACGCCGTTCAAGCCGGCAAGAACCAGCATGAAGAGTGCATAGAACTTCCAGCGGCCTGTGTAGTGGTCGAGATACCGCACCGAGAAGAGCAGCGCCGCAAACCCGACGACATTCACCGCCACGGCCACCAGCGCGGTCAAATGGTCGAATACCAGCGTTATGCCCAAGTTCGGAGCCCAGCCGCCCATCCGGTAGACAATGGTGTGTGAATCCGTGAAGAGACTGACCGCGCCGTAGGCCGACAGACCAAGCAGGGCCGCGCCGACCGCATTCGCAATCAGGTCGGCGGACCGCTGCCAGAGTTTCGCAAACAGCGGTATCAGGAAGGCCGCGAGCATCGGTAGGACTACCAGGAGCGGCAGGAATGTCCTCTCCATCGACTACCCTCTCAGCCTTCTGATCTCGGTGATATCGAACGTCCGGTACTTCTCATATATCCGCATTGCCAGGGCGAGCATGAGCGAGGTGGTGGCCAGACCGATGACGATCGCGGTCAGCACCAGCGCCTGCGGCAGCGGGTCGACGAAGTTGCGCGTCTGGGCAGCATCGGTGATTATCGGCGGCAGGGCATCGCGCTTGAAACCGACCAGCGCGAAGAAGAGATTGACCGCGTATTCTACGAGGCTGAACCCGATGATAATCCGGATGATGTTCCGCTTGGTCACAACCGCATAGAGGCCGATCAAGAGCAGGAACAAGCAGGCGAATAGCGCTACCATGGCTAGTCCTTCATCACGAATCTCGAAGCCCCGAGCGCCAGGAAGATGGCAAACAGGCCGGCTCCGACCTTGATCCCGATTGCGATGTTTGCCGGCAGGATTATCCCGCCGCTGAGGAGATGCAGCGGACTGCCGACGCCGTAGATGGACGCATTCTGGAAGAAGAACGTCCCGGCGACGTACCCGGCCAGCGCCAGGCTCACGAACAACACTCCACCCAGGCTCTCGACGACGGACGAGAGGGTGTAAGAATTGCGCTCGGTCTGCTCGACTGAGCCGAATGCCAACGACACAAGAACGAACGATGCGGCAATCAGCACGCCACCCGCAAAGCCGCCGCCCGGAGTCAGGTGGCCGTGCAGCACGATGTAGGTCCCGAAGAGAAACAGCATGCCGGCCAGCAGCCGCGCAATCTGTTGGACGATCGAGGACATGCCGCGCATGTTAATCTCTTCCCTCGCCGTTCTGCTCTTTGCGGCCGGCCCGGCGCATGATGGTCAGCACGCCCACGACGGCGGTAAACAGCACGGTCGCCTCGCCCAGCGTATCGTAGCCTCGGAAATCCAGGATTATCGCGGTCACGAGGTTCGCAGCGCCGGTCTTCTCCAGACCGAGGGCGATGTACTCCTTCGCCACCAGCATCGTCGGATTGCCGAAACTCGGCAACTCGGTCAGAGCGCGGCCGACAAGAATCAGGAAAACGACGCCGAAAGTGACGTAGACAACGGTCGGGAACACCAGTTCACGCTTGAGTCCGTCCGCTATCGTGGTGTCGGTGTTCGTGGTGCGCAGTATCACTGCGGCAAAGAAGACAACCGTCAGCGTCTCGATGACAATCTGCACGATGGCCAGGTCCGGTGCCTGCAGCAGGATGAACATGATTGCGACCGAGAACCCGACGATGCCCAGCGCAACCGCGGCCGCCAGCAGGTCCTTGATCTGGATAGCTACCAGCGCTGCCACCAGCATCACTGCGAGAAGAACGTATAGCTCAATCATCCGCTACCTCAAAAGGAGCACCAGAAGGAAAACCGTTGCCCCGACAAACGCCCACGCCACGTACAGAGGGAGACTGCCGTTCTGGATGTATGACAGCCCCCGGCCGGCCCAGCGCACCAGCGCCCCGACGAATTCGAACAGGGCCGCAAGCGCCCGGTCGACCACCTGACGGAAGATGAGACCCAAGGCTCCGAGGATGCCGGTAAGCCAGTTGTAGATGTCGAAGGCGCCGCGCTCGCCGTACTTCAGAAGCTCGTCGAGAATCGGCAGGTGTTTGACCGGGGTGTAGAACGCGGTGCCGGTCACACGGCTCTCCTCATCGTCGGCTATCTTCTCGCCGCCGACGAACGTCCGGGCCGCAGTCGGTCTTCGCGCCGTGCCAAGCAGGTAGATGAGCACGCCGATGCCGAGCGCCACCAACAACAGCAGCGTGGTCAACGCCGGTTGCCAGATTCCGGTCGGTTCGACCAGCAGCGGCAAGCTCGGGTAGATGAAACCGCGCAGCGGCAGCTGGTAGGCAAATACGCCGAAAACGATGCAGGCCAGCGCCAGCAGGGCCGGCGGCAGCCACATGCCGAACCCGGCCTCGCGGACCCTGGCCAGCGCGGCGGGCCGCTGACCGAAGAACATGGCGTGCAGCAGCTTCAGGAAGGACGCCAGAGTCAGCACGCTGCCGAGCATGGCGGCAATCAGAAACAACGGGTAGAGCCGGTTGCCTTCCTGTCCCAATTGAATCACTCCCTGGTAGACCATCCACTTGGACACAAACCCGTTGAGTGGGGGGACACCGGCGATTGCCATCGCCGCCACCAGGAATGAAACGAATGTCATCGGCATCTTGCCCGCCAGTCCGCCGAGTTCGTCTATCTCGTCGGTCTTGGCCCACATCTCCACCGAGCCCGCAGACAGGAACAGCCCGGTCTTGTAGATGGCGTGGTTCAACATGTGGAAGAGGCCGCCGGCGATGCCGACCGGTACGCCGGTGCCGATGCCGAGCACCATGTAGCCGACCTGGGACACCGCATGAAACGAGAGGAGTTTCATTATGCGTTTCTGGACCAGCGCCATCATCACGGCACCGAGAATCGTCACCGCCCCGACTGTCATCATCACGTTCCGCACTGCAACATTCGAGGCGATGTCGAAGATGTTGACCGACAGCCGCGTCAGCAGGTAGATACCGAGCAGCTTGTCCAGCGATGCCGGGATGTACGCCATCACCGTGGCCGGCGCGGTCTCGGCAGCCGATGGAATCCATGAGTGCAGCGGCATCGAGCCGGCCTTGGCCAGCGCACCCGCCGCAATCAACAGGAACCCGATGATTGCCGCGGGCTCGCGCAAAGGCATCGGTGCCAAAGGCATCATGTCGACCCATCCGTACTGCACCGCCACCAGCACGATCCCCAGCAGCATGGCGAAATCGGACAGACCGACAATGACGAGAGCCTTGGCCGCGACCTTCTCGCTGCCCGGCCGGCCCGGGAGCAACAGCCCATAGAGCACGATGAGCAGCACGCCCCAGAAGAACAACATCACGAGCAGGTTGGCGGAGAGCAGCACTCCATTCGAGCAGGCCAGGCCCAGCAGGACAAAGAAATAGAAGCCGCGCGCGCCGGGCCGGTCCCGCATGTAGCGGAACGAAAACAGCAGCACCAGCACCGCGAACGCCGCAACAAACAACAGGATGAAGCCGGACAGGGCATCTACTCGGAACGCAACCGGTATCCCTGCCACCTGAGACAACTCGTAAGACACGACGCCGTGCCTTGACTGGATGAACATCCGAACCGCATAGTAGAGGGCGACGACCGCGCCGATGAAGCTGAAC
>CAZSUX010000173.1:4190-6206 GCA_964610135.1 uncultured bacterium
AGCCGGCCTACGAGATACCCGAGCAGCCCGGCCGCGACCGGGACGAAGAGCATCAGCAGGAAGACGTGCATTAGAGTGCTCCCATCGCCTGGCTCATTCCGCTCTCAATCAGCTTGACCGGCAAATAGTACGCAAGCCCCGCGGCCAGCGAAACCAGTGCCAGAAAAACCACAATCCCGACGAGGAAGCCGTTCACCGGGCTCATTTCTGCCGCCGAGCCCTCGCCCGTGAACACCTTGGTGTAGAGCCGAACCATGTAGAACAGCGTAAACAGCGCCGCCACAATCGCACCGACGCCGAGCAGCAGGCTGTACCTCACAGTCGCAATAATCACGCCCAGCTTGGCGAAAAACCCAAGGAACGGAGGAACGCCCACGATCGAAAGCACCAGCATCGCGGCAGCCACGGCCAGGACCGGGCTGATCCGCGCGGCCCCGCCGAGTCGGTCCAGATAGCCGTGCCCGGCCGAGTCCTCGACCAGCCCGGTGGCGAAGAAGAGGCCGGATTTGGCTATGGCGTGGGCGGCCACGTACAGCAAACCGGCGGTAATTCCATAGTACCCGGTCAGAGACAACCCCAGGAATATGAACCCAAGCTGGCTTACCGTTGAATACGCAAGCGTGGTGCGAATCGTGCCGGCGGTCAGGGCAATCCCACCGGCGACCAGGCTCGACACGACCGCCAGCCCGGCGACCATGACCATGAACCCGTCCGGCACCCGCACGGTCAGAACAAACAGCTTGAAGAACAGGATGATACCGATGTTCTCCGCCACGCCTGACAGCAGGGCGCAGACCGGAGCGGGCGCTGCACGGTAGGCCCTCGGCAACCAGATGTACAACGGCAGCGTCGCCGACTTGGCCAGGATGCCGACCAGCACCAACGTCGCCGGCCAGAACGGCAGGGTCTGGCCGCGCAGGACATCAAGGCTCAGTGTGCTCCGCTCCACCAGAATCAGTACCAACCCCACAAGCATCAAGGCCGCGCTGGCGAAGTTGACCAGCCACGCCCACATCGCCGCGCCCAACTCCTCCTCACCGCGGTAGAACGCAACCAGCCGCCAGAGCGCAAAGGCCGCGATCTCCCAGAGTGCGAAGATCACAAGCAGGTTTCGCGCATAGACCACGCCGATGCCGCTCGCCACCAGGATAACCAGGAAGACGAAGTACTCGGCGACCTGCCCGGCTCCGGACCTTATCTTGACGAATGAATAGCAGAGCGCAGCCAATCCCACCAGGCCCAGCACCAGCGTGAAGAAAAGCTCCAGGCTCCCGCCGCTGAACTGCAGCCAATTCACGTCGAGATTCACGCTAGAACCGCCCCCGAAGCTGTTCGGTCTTCTGCCACGAAAGTCGCAGCAGGTCTTTGCCGGTCAACTTGAGCTTGCCATCCTCAAACGCCGCCATCCGTTCGGTGCAGCAGTAGCAGGGGTCAACTGCAGCCAGGGTCAGGGCCGCGTCGGCAATCGAGCCGCCCTTCACTGCCACCACGTTCGAGGCGATATTCATGAAGCTCGGCGCGCGGACCTTGTGCCGCAGCGGGCGGTTGGTTCCGTCCGAGCGAATGTAATGGAACACCTCGCCGCGCGGCGCTTCGGTTCGGCCGATGCCCTCGCCCGGCGGTACCTCATCAACTCTCGCCTCAATCGGGCCGTCCGGCAGGTCTTTCAGGCAGGCGCGGATCATCTTCGTCGACTCGAAGATCTCCAGCAGCCGCGCCTTGGCCTTGGCGAAGACGTCGCCTTCGTTGAAAACAATGACGTTCCAGGGGATGCGATCGTAGGCGCAGTGCGGGTCGTCGCGGCGGACATCGATGTCGACGCCCGAAGGCCGTGCGGTCGGGCCCGTCACCGAGTAGGCGATGGCCTGCTCGCGCGTCAGGACGCCGACGCCTTCCAACCGTGACCTGATCACCGGGTCGTCCAGCACCGCCTTGGTCAGCATCATCGTCTTCTTGTCGACCACGTCCATGACCGCGAGTATCTGTGGAATCTGCTCGGTCTTGATGTCGCGCCTG
>CAZSUX010000174.1:0-6183 GCA_964610135.1 uncultured bacterium
ACCTGGTAGATGCCGTCCCTGAACTTGATGAGTACTCCGGACTTGAATTCATTGGGGGTGATCAACTTCTACTCCTATTCCTCAAATGAAACCCGGTCCGGCTAGAGCTCGACGATCCGCTTCGGGCTCCGGGTAAGGTTCGCGTATCCCGTCTTCGTGACATGTACCATGTCCTCGATGCGTACCCCGCCGATTCCTGGCAGGTAGATGCCCGGTTCGACCGTCACCACGTCACCCGGCGTGAGCGTCTCCTTGCTGGTGGCGGCAAGGGAAGGCATCTCGTGAACCTCGATGCCGACGCCATGGCCAAGGCTGTGGCCGAAGTGCTTGCCATAGCCCTGTTCGGTGATGTAGTCGCGGGCAGCGGCATCGGTGGTCCTCGTCGTCGTGCCCGGCTTGATGGTGGCGAGGGCGCGTCGCTGGGCTTCGTGGACAATCTCATAGACCTTGCGCAGTTCGGCCGGGGCCTTGCCGACGAAGACGGTCCGGGTCATGTCCGAGCAGTATCCAGCGACCCGGCAGCCGATGTCGAAGGTGAGAGCGTCACCCTTGCGGAGCCTGCGGTCGCTGAACCCGGCGTGAGGCTTGGCCGCGTTCGGGCCCGATGCGACGATGGAGTCGAATGCCACCTCGCCGTGCTTGCGGAACTGGAACTCGACCTCAAGCGCGAGGTCGCGCTCGCGCACGCCCGGCTTCACCAGCTTGAGCACGTCATTGAAGACGCGGTCGGTGACACGCTGGGCGCGGGCAATCAGCTCCACCTCGGTCGGGTCTTTGGTCCGGCGCAGCTCGAGCACGAGGTCGCGGGTTGGGACCAGCCGGGCCTTGCGGAAGCGCTTCCGGAACTGCTTGACCCGGCTGAGAGTGACATGGTTCTCCTCGACACCGAGGCGCCGATAGGTCCGGCCCCATTCCGGGGGTGGGTGCGAGACGAGGTCGCGGACGAGTACCCGTTTGCGGCAGCCCTTCACTTCGGTCTTTATCTGCTCCTTGTACCGGAAGTCGGTGTAGAACCAGCAGTCGCGGCGGGTGATGAGCATCAGCCCGTTCGAGCCGGTGTAGCCGCACAGGTAGCGGACGTTCGGCAGGTTCACGACGACGAACCCGTCGAGTTTCTCGCGGCGCATCAGACCGCGCAACCTCTCAATACGCTTAGACATAGAGACGTATTCTAAGGGAAGTCAACTCAGAGTCAAATGAGGCGCGGTGCGCTAATCGCTCTTGCCCAGGGACCCGAGCAGCGACTCAACCTGCTTGACGGCCTGTGCTTCCTTTTCCTTCAGTTCAGCCAGGATAGCCGTCTTGTCGGCGGGTTTCGTCTCCTTGTCCGCGGCCTTGGACAGGAGGTTGGCGATTTCCCGATAGGCGCCACTCAGCTTTGATGCCGGTCCGGAAACCGTTCCGAGCTTCTGTCCGATTTCAGAGAAGTAGCCGGAGGCCATGGCCCGGCACTCGGACCAGACGGTTCCGTTCCACCAGTTACCGGGCGCCTGCCCGTGCCCGGCCGCCACGGCACTGGTCCAGTTGTCGTAGGCGTTCGGGCCGATACCGTAGTGCTCGAAGTTGTGCTTCTCCGGATGCCGGAACAGGTCGAGCGCATAGCTCAGGCTGTCGCGCACGATTGTCGCGTCATCTGCCGGCGTGAGCTTCCGGAACGTGAAGAAGTTCACGTGTATCTCGTCCTTGAACTCCGGCCACGTGCCGTAGGTCAGGGTCGCGGGTGGAAAGCCGTTGCAGCAGTCGCCCCAGGGCTGCGCAGTGAAGAAGGCCTTGTCATCGTATCCGGATATGACCTGGTGCTCCATGTTGACGAGCGAGCAGGGGTTCCCGGAGTCGAGCGCCTGCTTCAGCTTCTGCTCAACTGCGGCGCGCTCCTCAGGCTTGCTGTCCTTGTGGAAGAACCCGAGGTCGGTCATCTCCAGCCCGAGGTTGCGGAGCAGCTTCAGGAACCCATCGTACTTCCAGCAATACGGTCCGCTTGGACATATCTGCTCGTGGATATTGATCAGGAAGGCATGGCCTGACCCGCCGAAGGCCCACGCCTCACTCGAATCGAGGTGGTAGTAGTCGAGCACGGCCTTGACCACACCCATCATGGTCGTGTTCAGCCGGCTCTGTGACAGATTCTCCAGTTTCATGATCTCCTCCTTTGAGCAAGGGCCCGCGGCGTCTCGGCCATCCGACCCGGCCTGCTTCCGTCCAAACTGCCAGCCGCCGGCTGCTAGCCGTCGGCCACTGCTCATCGCCGACATGGTAACGGGTGCGGACCTCGAAGTCAATGCAGTGGAGAACGAGGCCGGGTGTCGGGCCAGCAGGAGTTGGCAACTCCCTGAGATTGACAGGCAGCCGGAGACGGCTAGACTGACATGCTTGGCTAACATCTTCGGATACGATGTATGCGTGCATGTTTTCCGGCGCGTTCTGCTTGCCCCGGTGCCCGGTTTCGCGGGCAAATCAGCTCCCGTCGTCCCCATGCTCAATCACAGCCGGTGGTAGACTGAGATGGCGAATACGTGCCCGGGCGTAGTGCGGCGGCGTCCGTGCAGGATGGCGGAGCATCTCGGCCGGCTGCTCGAATCAAGGCCTGAGGTACGGGAGCCGTTCGAGCTCGGCTTTGCCGCGATGAATGCCTGCCACTGGGACCAGGCACTCGGGCACTTCCAGACGGCGGTGACGGCGACAAATGGGCCGGGGCTGGTCGCGCTCCAGAACCTCATCGGGGTCTGCCACTACACCCAGGGCCGCCCCGGCGAAGCGCTCGAGGCTTTCCAGGAGTCTGCCCGACTGGCAGAGCAGTACGGTGACCAGCAGGGAAAATCCCGGGCGCTCGGCAACCTCGGGCTCATATTCCACCACAATGGGCAACTCGACCGCGCGCTCGTGCTTCTTGAACAGGCGCTGGCGATAGCCAACGACTCCAATGACGTATGGGCTTCAGCCATCCAGCTCGGCTACACCGGCAACGTCTACCACGACAAGGGCGATCTCGACAAGGCGCTCGAGTACTACGAGGCTGCGCTGGCAATATCACGCGACATCGGGGACCAGTGGGGCGTCGCGACACACTTGAGTAACGTCGGCAGCATCCACCACGACAAGGGCGACCTCGACAAGGCGCTTGAGCACCACCAGGAGGCGCTTGCGATAGCACGCGAGACTGGAGACCAATGGAGTGCGGCAAGCAACCTGGGTAGCATCGGGAGCATCCACCGGGACAAGGGCAACCTCGACGAGGCACTTGCGTACGAGAGCGAGGCCCTGGCGATGGCCCGTGAGATCGGGCACCGACTCGGCGTGGCGACCGAGCTCGGCAACATCGGGCTCATTCTGACTGAGCGGAGCGAACTCGAGCAGGCCGTGCCGAAACTCGCAGAGGCGCTGACCATCCTGCTGGCCGTCGGCGTGGCCGACGGTCCGCGGCAGACGCTGACCGGGCTCTTGGGGTGTGAGGACAAGCTGGGCCGGAAACGCCTGACGGAGCTGCTGAAGGAGGCCGGGCGGGATGAAGGGGTCATTGCCGACCTGTTCGACCGGATTGACCAGATGCGGATGAGGCGGCCGGACTGAACTAGCGGCACGCCGTTCCCATGCCCCCCAGCCGGCCGAGAGCCGGCTTGCTCGTTTTGGCCGGGATTTCAAGACGCCGTCGGCCGGGGCTTGACACGCAAGGGGGCGGCTCTAGACTACTCCTGAATGACCGCATCCACTCTGAGCCGCGTCGGTCTCATCCAGCTACCCGCCCGCATTCCGCCGGGTCGGAGGTCGGAGCGCCTATCAGAGCCGGAAGCCGGTTCAGGAAACGGCCGCGCCACCGCGCGGCGTCAGGGGGATTGAGTGGAGTACCTGGACGGTCTGCCGCAATCCGAGCCCGTGGTCAGGTTACCGTTCGCAAAGGGACGGGCCGCGATGGCGGCGTGCAAGTGGGACGAGGCAATCAGCCACTTCCAGGCGGCGATGAAGCACGCGGCCGGGGCCGAGTTGGTCGCACTTCACGGCCTAGTCGGGCGGTGCCACCAGACGCCGGGCCGGCTGGCGCAGGCCATCGAGAGCTACGAGGAGTCGGCGCGGCTGGCCGAGCAGTCTGGTGACAAACGGGGTCAGGCTGCCGCCCTCGACCGAGTCGGGGTGGTCCTGCGGGACCAGGGCAAGTTCGACCAGGTGCTGGGAAAATCCGAAGCTGCGCTCCGGCTGGCCCGGGAAGCCGGGGCTCTGGCCGAGCAGGCGTCGGTTCTCGCCAACATCGGGGTTTTCCACTACGTCAGCGGCGAGCCGGCCAAGGCGCTCCGGTACTACGAGGACGCGCTGAAGATACACCGGAAGACCGGAGATCGGCACGGGCAGGCGATGGTCCTCTGTAACATCGGGCTTGCCAGTTCCGAGAGCGGCCAGCCGGCCAAGGCAGTGAAGTACTGCGAGAAATCGCTGGCGCTGGCCCGGGAAATCGGGGAGAAGCGGATCGAAGCCGGCGCTATGGCCAACCTCGCGTTCCTGCGTTGGGACAAGACCGTCTTCGGCAAGACACTTGAGTACAACGGGGCGGCGCTCGCGGTATCACGTGAAACCGATGACCGTGCGGTAATAGCGAGCTACCTCGGCAAGGTCGGGACCATTCACCGCTGCCGGGGTGAACTCGACGCGGCGCTGATGTTCTACGAGCGCGCGCTGGCGCTGGAGCGCGAGATCGGGTACGAGTTCGGAGTGGCTACCAACCTGGCGAATATCGGACTTATCATGGTGGACCGGGGGCTGCATGAGCAGGCGGTGCCGAAACTCGCGGAGTCGGTGGCCATCCTGCTGGCCACCGGCGTGGCCCGCGGCCCGCGGCAGGCGCTCTACGGGTTATCCCGGTGCGACGACCAACTGGGACGGGACCGGCTGCTGGAGCTCCTGAAGCAAGGCGGGCTGGCGGACGCCGGCATCGCCGACCTCTTCGACCGCGTCGACCAGACGCGCCTGAAACGGCCGCGGCAGGGACGCGGTCGTCGAGTTCCCTTGGACCCACGCCGGCGGGCGGCCGGAGATTCCTCCTAGGCCCGGCCCCCAGGCAAACCGCGGCCGACGGCTAGGTCAGAAGTCCAGGTTCGCTTCCGCAGCCTGCAAACCGGCGCTGAGCCGCCCTGGCTGCCAGTCCAGAATCTGGAATCTGAAATGGGTTGGCTCGCGGCCCTCGGCCGCGGCTGATGGCACGAGAGACGCCGGTGTGCGTCGTGTCACTCAGCGTTTTCTGGTGTCTTCTGCACTACGAAGAAGCTCGAGTCATACCACTCCCGGTATTTCCTGAACAGGCTGATCTCGGCTTCCTCCTGGTCGAGAACCGCGCAAGCCTCGGCATTGTCCGCGTGCCTTCCGCGTAGTGCCCGGATGCGTTCTGCCAGCGGGGCGAAGTACTCGTCCCACCACACGTCCGCCGGTACCCTGAAGTGCCCGACCAGAACGTAACCCTGGCCGGCGACCGTATCGATGTACTGGCCTGCTGTCTTGACGTTCTGATAGGCTCCATGCCAACGCTCACGCAGCTCCGGCGGCAGCTCGCGCTGCGGCCGAATCCCATCGTGCACGACCACGAACCCCGCCGGCTTCACAAACCTGCGCCACTCGCCGAGTCCCTGCTCGAAGCCAATGACGTGGATGGAACCCTCGGACCAGATGATGTCGAAAGTCTCGTCGGGGAAGTCCATCGCCAGCATCGAACATACCACCACCCGGACACGGTCCGACAGCCCTGCTTCGTCGATTCTCTGCCTGAGCCGCTCCAGCGACTGCCGGTCGATATCCAGACCGACGACCTCCCCGTGGCTCCGCCTCGCCAGTTCCAGTGTCGGGCCTCCCTCGCCGCAACCAACATCCAGGATACGCGGCTGGTTCAGCCTCGGAATCATCTGATATGCCCGGCGCGTGTACCCCAGCCGCGCTGGGGTCGCCTGAAACAACCCTTCGTGAAGCTCGGCAACCAGGTCGGCCCGGTTCAGCATTCTTGCACCAACCGTTGCCTCGCTGCCGTCAGCCGCGAGCCTTGGTCAGGGCGAAGTGCGGAGCACCTCTCGTATTTCCAGTCTGCGTCAAGGCCGAGTTTGTTCTGGACATGACTGGATTCTAAAACTCGCGGGCGGGGATGTCAATGGGGAAGAGAGGCCCTAATCCCGACATTGAGCTTGAGAACTGACAGAATCTTGGGTCCACGGT
>CAZSUX010000175.1:0-6065 GCA_964610135.1 uncultured bacterium
CAGCGGGTAGGGCGACCGGTAGCAGTGGCCCGGCCAACGCTCTTCTTCCTCCGGTACCTGTTTGATCCGCGTCGCCTGCGATTGCGGCTGTGGGCCCCACGTCTGCGCCGGTTGGTCGTCGACCTCGACTTCGACAATCGGGCTGTGGCCCTGGATCTGGTCGAGCAGCCGGTTGAATTCGTGGGTTGACATCGCGAGCATCAGCGACGGCTCGCCGTGCCCGTACATGACCGCAGGCAGAGTTCCGCTGCGGCGGAGCCGGCCGACCTTGCCCTTGCCGATGTCGGTACGTTGGGTTGCTTTGACTGTGTATGCCATATTCTCCTCTACATAAATAGTGAGCTGACCGACTCGCTGCGGTGGGTGCGGAGGATTGTATCCGCGAACAACGACGCGACGGGCAGCACTCGTATCTTGCGGACTTGTTTCCTGCGGGGCAGCGGAAGCGTGTCGGTGATGATCATCTCATCCAGCGGCGATGCCTGAAGCTTCTTGACCGCGTCGCCGGAAAAGACGCCATGGGTGGCCACGGCCATGACCGACCGGGCACCGTGCTTGAGCAGGGCGCGGGCGGCCAGGATCAACGTCTTGCCGGTGTCGACCATGTCGTCGAATATTATCGCATCCAGCCCCTCAACCTCGCCGACTACGTTCATTACCACCGCCTTGTTGGGCTCGGGACGACGTTTGTCGATGACCGCCAGGGGCATCTTCTCCATCAGCCGCTGGGCGAAGCCACGGGCCCGGTTGGCCCGGCCGGTGTCGGGTGCCACGACGGTGCAACCGTCGACCCCGCGCTTCAGGAAGAAGTCGACTAGGACCGGGGTCGAGTAAAGGTGGTCGACCGGTATGTCGAAGAAACCCTGGATTTGCTCGGCGTGCAACTCCATTGTCAGTACCCGATTGGCACCGGCGCGTTCGATCAGGTTGGCGACGAGCTTAGCCGAGATGGGTACGCGGGGCTTGTCCTTCCGGTCCTGACGCGCGTAGCCGAAGTAGGGAATGACCGCGGTAATCCGCTCGGCCGACGCGCGGCGGAGCGCGTCGATCATCAGCAGCAATTCCAGCAGGTTGTCGGCCGGCGGCTGGGTGGACTGGATGACGAAAGCGTCGCTGCCGCGTACGCTCTCCATGAGGTTGATGCGGATCTCGCCGTCCGCAAACGTCCTCACCTCTGCCGCGCCGGGCTCGACGCCGAGGTGCTCGCAGATATTCAGGGCCAGGGGCATGTTGGCCCGGCCGTGGAAGATTTTAAGCTCACCTAGCATGTTACCTCGCTCGCGTACCGACCTTATGCTGGGGCGGAAGGACTCGAACCTTCATAACAGGATCCAAAGTCCTGGGTCCTGCCAGTTGAACGACGCCCCAAACGAAATGACGAATCAAGATTGGCGATTTCCGATTGGCCGACGCGGCGTCCGCATTCGACAATCAGCAATCGTCACTCGACAGTCGCTGTGGTGCTGGTTTTGACGCAGTGGAATCCACTCCGGGCCAGGGCGGCCATCGGGTCTTTCCAGCCTTTCGTTCGAACCAGGCCATAGACCGTACTGCCGGAACCGGATAGTGAAGCTGCGAACGCTCCCTGCCGGAGCAGAAGCTCCTTGGCACGGCCGAGCGCGGGATGTCGCCTGAAGACTGCGGGCTCGAAGCTGTTGCTGAGTTGTGCGGCGACCGTGTCCGGTTCGTTGCGCCTCAATCCGGCGCGCAGTATCTTAGGAGAAATGGCCGGTCTTGTCAAACTGAGGCCGGCTGCGCGCAGGCGGTCAAGATCGGCGTATGCCCGGGCGGTGGGAACCGGGTATCCGGGAAAACAGAGCAGCAGGTTGAGACGAGGCAGCCGGATGCGCCGCAGCCTCTCGCCGCGACCCCGGGCGATGCACGGTCCGTCCATCAGAAACGCCGGCACGTCGCTGCCCAGGGATGCGCCGATTTGGCGGAGCCGGCGCTTGCTCAGGGGCGTGTCGAAGAGTCGGTTGAGGCCCGATAGGACCGTGGCCGCGTTCGATGAGCCGCCGCCGAGCCCGCCTCCTACCGGAATCCGCTTCGTAATGCGAACCCGGCAACCGGCGTGGATGCGGGCCGCCTGCATGAAGGCGGTTGCGGCTCGGTATGCCAGATTGCCTGGGCCCGGAGGCACCGCGGGCGAGTCGCAGGCTACCTCGATGCCCGTCTGGGTAGGGCTGATGCTGATTTCGTCGGCGAGTTCGACCGGCGCGATGATTGTGATGATGTCGTGGAAGCCGTCAGGTCGCGGCTTCCCAACCCACAAGCCGAGGTTGATTTTGGCGGGAGCGGATAGGACCAATGAGTCCAATGGGGCCTATTCCTGCAGGTACATCGAGGCCGGGTCGAGATTCCAGTCCGGGCCGAAGAACCCCGCGGCCCGGACGCCGGTCCAACCGTAGCGACGCACCCGCTTGTCGAAGACCATGAAGTCGGGAATTCCTGCGCTCGAGCTCATGATTCCCCAGAACGAAGCCAGGCGGGTCTGTTCCGCGTCGGTACCCATACGTACGAGAGCCAGGTGTTTCGGGCTCAGGGGATTGGGGAAAACGAGCATCGCCGCCAGGCTGTCGCCCAGGTCATCGGCACCGACAAACATGTGGCCGTTTCTCGTCTGCACGGGCAGGCCGTGCGCGATGCGGCGTGACAGGGAGTTCTCAGCCGGGCCGCCCAACAGCACGAGATTGCGGCTGGCGACGATTGAGTCGGTCACCTCGGTGTCAGGCAGGACTTCGGTTGAGCCGTTGCCGATCAGCCACCACCGCAGCGCCTCCTGGGCTGCGGTGTGGCGCAGGAAGTCGGTCATGGACGCATCCCTGGTGCCGTATACGAGGACGAATGGCCTCATCATGGCCTGCTTTGCCGGGCCGTACAGCTCCGGGGTCTTGTGCGGATCGCGCAGCCGGGCCTCGCCCGGTTGCCATCTGTCCTTGTTCTTGTGGAATGCAGGATGGGCCGGCAGCTCGAACCCTCTGCCCATGGATCGACCGTCTATTTCGACCCTGATGCGGGTCATGGAAAACGGCGGTCCGTCAAGGTGCAGTCGGAACCGGGCCACGTTCTCGGTGCTGACGCGGATCACGGAATCGTCGGTCCAGGCATCGATGGCCGCGTCCTGGCCGACGACTTTCGCCTGTTCGATATTGACCCAGTAAGCCTGGCGCGACGTGCCGAGGTCGCCCGAGCGGAAACGGACGTGGCGCGGGCCGGAGACACGGCGTTTGTCCCTGATGTAGTTCATCAATCCGGTGTCGTCCGCGACCGTGATGCCGAGGCTCTCGTCGCTCCACCAGTGACCGCGGTTCGGTATTTCGCGGTAGCGGAACTCCTGGCCGAGTTCGTCGAGCCAGAGCGCGAAGTTGCGGCCATGCAGGGTCGGCACGTTGTCGTCATCACCGCCGTGCACTACGAAGTAGGGCAGGTTGAGAGCGTTGGGGAGCAGGGCAGGCACGTTGTCTGACCGCAATGCCTTGTCGCGGATGGCGAGCTGGCCGGGCTGGGCAAAGACAGCACTGCGCTGCAGGAACCACGGGACATAGAGCTGGTGCGTTGGCCAGCTGGCCTGAGGGGCGACCACCGCGAAGCGGTCGGGATGATTCAGCCCCACGTGCCAGTCGCCGTGACCGCCCATTGACCCGCCGCACAGCAGCACCCGGTCCGGGTCAATCGGCAGGCGGGAAAGAACCGTGTCCAGCACCTCGATGGCATCGAGCCGACCCCAGTCCTGCCAATCGAATCCGTACGGCCTGCGGTTGGTCGGAGCCACGACGAATGCCCAGTCCTTCTGCTTGTACGCATTGGCCTGGCCCCAGGCCTCCACGCCCGCCCCATGCAGGGTGAAGATAGCCGGGTAGCGCTGCGTGGGGTCAAAGTCCCTGGGATACATCACCGCGTAGTACTGGCACGAGTTGTCGATACCGGATATGAAGGTCTGGCGTCGGGGTTCGTGCGACTTGCGGAACGGCAGGCGCAGCGTTTCGCTCACCACACTGTGGTCCGGAGTGCCGAGCGCGGACGCGGTGTCCAGCAGTTCGGCACTGACCAGCAGACGAAGGCCACCTGAATCGTACGGCATCGGGGGCAGGTGGGCAAGCATCGGCACCTTTTTCACGCCGAAGCCGGGCAGGTTGTGTACCACAGTCTCAGCGATGACAGAATCGGTGGCAAGCCGCAACTGCAGCCTGATTCCATCCATGCGGTTAGCGGTGTTGTTCACAATCGGAATCCCGAACCAGGCAGTCTGGCCCGAGTCAGGGACAACGTCGGGCGCAGTTATGTCCCGCGCCACGATACCGACCGGCGAGGTCACGGGCAAGAGCCTGAACCTGACTCGTGTATCACCGTAACCGGAGATGCGCAGGAGCACGTGGTTGGTGCCGGAGTCAAGCGGCACCGCAGTCTCGAACCAGCCGTTGCCGTACACGTCGCCCACGTGGCCGCGGCCATTGAGCACGAACCCGCCGAGTCTCTCGGCCTTGGCCAGGGCGCGGCAGGCACTGGGGCATTCGAACCGGGCATAGGCGTACCCGGCGCAGATGACGCCGGCCGTGCCGTAGTATTGCATAATCGTATCCCAGCGCACGTCTCGGTAGTTGGTTTCAAGCCAGCCGAGCGAGTCAACGCTCTGCGAGCGGCAGGCGACCACACCGCCTTGGACTAGGCTGGAGCGGAAAGTGTCGCCTTCAGCCGGGCGGAACGTCCCGGCGTCCTCAACTGCGCCGGTTATTCCCTCACGCGGGCCCACCGAGAACGGCCCGCATACCAGCCATTCACGGATGCGAATCGTGTCGCCAAGGCTGGGAAGCACCCGGGCCGAGGCACAGGCAACGGCCAGGCCAATCAGAAGTAGCCTTCTCATAGTGCTTGACTATAGCCCGGTTCGGTCGGCGGTCAACACCATGGCTGACCGGAATCACTGGACAAGAACCCCGGCGAGGCTAATCTGAATCAGGAGGTGGCCTCGTGAAATCACCCATTTTCTTTGCCTGTGCGACCGTCGCCCTCATCCTGGCCTGTGCCGCACCGCAGAAGGACGGCAAGGCAGAAGCAACCGACAAGACCGCGCCTGATGCGATGGTGCTGGTCAGCGCCGCGTTCCTTGCGGGCGAGTCGATTCCGACTCGCTACAGCCTGTACGGAGAGAACCTGTCGCCCGACCTGACCTGGGACAAAGTGCCTGAAAGCACCAGGAGCTTCGCCCTGATTTGCCGGGACCCGGATGCACCGTCGGGCACCTTCTACCACTGGGTCGTGTTTGACATCCCCGACAGCGTGCGGAGTCTGCCGGAAGGGCTCGGGCAGGATGCCAGCGTGCCGTCTGGGGGGACACAGGGAACCAACAGCTTCCGCCAGGTCGGCTACGACGGGCCGAAACCGCCCGCGGGTACGCACCGCTACTACTTCGACATGTACGCGCTCGATGAAGTACTCGCACTTGACCAGACCGCAACCGCCGGCCTGTTGCTGAAGGCAATCAAGGGACACGTGCTTGCTCAGGCAAGCCTGATGGGGAAGTACACGAAGTAGACAAGCGCAAGGAAGAAGCTCGAAGTCCGAAGCACGCACTGTCCGACAGGGGCCGCTGAGGTCAAGTCAGATGTCGGAAGCTAGATGCTAGAAGCCAGAGGTACGGAGGGAAGAGATCAAGGGATCGAGTGGCCGGAAGCGGTCAGCCGGCTTCTGCTGCAGTTCGGATCTCTACCTTAACCTCAACCTTAGCCTCGCCGCGTCGGATGTCCCGAAGCTTCCCCGAATAGGGTGCCTGTTTCTGGTCACTCTTGACGCGCTTCGGATTAGAAATCGGGGAAGTGTCCCTCTTTTCCCCAGGTCTATTTGGGGCACGTCCGATCGAGAAGGCGGCATCCCCTGTTCCTCACCCACAGGTTCTCGCGCCCGTCGTAGTCCTCCTTGTGATGGTCGTTGAGTGAGGGTTGCTGCGTGAAGATGAGCAAGCGCTCCACGTCCGCGATGAGTTCTGGAGTGACTCTTCCTACGTCCCTATCTTCGGATCTTCGCGTCTTTGTGTGGGTGATTTGAGGTCTTTTCACAGTCGTGGCAGG
>CAZSUX010000176.1:0-5986 GCA_964610135.1 uncultured bacterium
TACCCGGGTGCCATGTGCTACAACCCAGCTGATGACAAGGTCTACTGCGCGAACTACTACAGCAGCGACGTGACCGTGATAGGCGGTTCGACCAACGAAGTCCTCGCGACTGTGGCCTCAGGCGACTATCCTTGTGCTTTCTTATACAATCCTTCGGACGACAAGGTCTATTGCGCGAACTACTACAGCCACGACGTGACCGTGATAGGCGGTTCGACCAACGAAGTCCTCGCGACTGTGGCAGTAGGCGACCAGCCACGGCCTCTTTGCTACAACCCGACAAACAACAGGGTCTATTGCGCGAGTCGTGACCGCAAAGTGACCGTGATAGACGGTGCGGGCGACTCGGTCATCGCGACTGTGGGCGTGACCGGTTGGCCCCGGGCCCTCTGCTACAACCCGACCAACAACAAGGTCTATTGCGCGAACGGCTACGGCCACTCCGTGACCGTGATAGACGGTGCGGGCGACTCAGTCCTGGCGACCGTGGCCTCGCCGGGCTACCCGGAGGCCCTCTGCTACAACCCGTTGAACAACACAGTCTACTGCGCGAATGCAGAAAGCGCCGACGTGACTGTGATAGACGGGGGAACCAACGGAGTCATTTCCACCGTGCCCGTAGGCGATTACCCCCGTGCCTTCTTCTACAGCCCGGCCAACAACAAGGTCTACTGCGCCAACTACGGTAGCCGGAGCGTGACCGTGATAGACGGCGCGACCAACGTGGTGATTGTGACGATCGGGGTCGGCAATCTGCCCAGAGCTTTTACGTGGAATCCGATCCAGAATCGAGTCTACGTTCCGAACAACTTCAGCTCCAGCATCTCCGTGATAAGGGACGTACCTGGCGGGTTGCAGATGGGCTCCGCGTGCGACGACCGGCACACGGGGCCGGAGGCCACAGTGATCCACGGCGTGCTGTTCCTTCCAGATGCTTCAAGCCGCAAGGACCAAGCCACAAACCTGCTGGACATCAGCGGGCGGAAGGTGATGGACCTGAAGCCGGGCGCGAATGATGTGCGGGCGCTGGCACCGGGGGTGTACTTCGTGCGTCAGGCGTCGAGCGTGAGGCGTCAGGCGTCCAGCGTCACCAAGGTCATCCTGCCTGAATAGTATCTAGCTCGGGACACGGGCCGATTCACAGGAGGCTTGGGACACGATCCCAATTCCCCGACGGAATTGGGTCATGTCCCCGCCGGCGGTCATGTCCCTGCATCGTTGCCCGCGGCAACTTGGCCGGGAGACCGGGCTGGCCCGCAAGCTTTCCCATAAGCTTAGGGACAAGCTCTCCCATAAGTCCTCTCATAAGCCCGGAGATAAGCTCCCAGATAAGCTGGGAGATAAGCTCTCCCATAAGCCCAGCCATAAGCTCGGAGATAAGTCGGGACATAAGCGGGGAGACAAGCTCCCACATAAGCCGGGAGACAAGCTGAGGGATAAGCCGTCCCATAGGCTCGGAGATAAGTTCTCCCGTAAGCTCTGGGATAAACTCCCCGATAAGTTCCCACATAGGTTGAGGGATAAACTCTCCCATAAGCTCAGAGATAAGCTGGGGGATAAGTCCCCCCAGCGCAGGGGGTCTTAGGACGGTTGGCAAACTAACTGCTTGCGCTATGGTTGCTTGTGTAGTTTCCCGGCTTGACTCATGGCCTACAGAGCTGTAGGATTTCCTCAAATGAAGAGGTCGCCGGACACGTTCGTTTTCACCCGGGAGTTCGGGGCCAGGCTGCGGGATTTGAGGCTGAAGGCGGGGCTGACCCAGTTGGAGCTGGCCCGGGCTATGGGGCGGTCCGGAAAGAAGGCAGGCAATCTTGTCGGGAGGCTCGAGCGCGGTGACGAGCGCTATCCTTCGTTCGGGCTCATCGCCGACTTCCTCCGCGCGTGCAAAGCCGGGTTCCGGGACATCCTTGACATCCTCGACCCGTACACCGGCCTGCCGACAACGCAGGAGAAGATCTTCAGTCGGGCTCTGGACCAGATCGCCGCAAACGTTCCGAAGAAGTGGCAGAGCCAGGTTACGAGCTATGACCTGAGAATCGACCTGCCGAAGGCCGCGTCCAAGCCGGTTCCGGAACCGTCAAGGCCCGACCGAATGCAGCGATTGGAAAGGGCGAGGAAGCTGGCCGCGGCGGCGCGACGCCGCTTCCAGTACGGCCAGTTCCTCAAACGCGAGGTGGGCCGTACCGGCGCCCGGCTCTCGGAGATCGACAAGACCACACTCTTCAACCACGGTCTGCAGTGGTTTTCCATTCTCCACGAAACACGCAAGCAACGGCCCGCCACGCGGGAGTCCCGTCTGGCGGCATCAGAGGTCAAGTTCGCCAGGGCCAGTCAGCTCCCGCTGACTGTCATCCGCCACGTTCAGGATGCAGTGCGCAGACGCTTCGGCGACATGGAGAGGAAGGGAGACCTGGATTGGGTTCCGGCCTTGAGCCTTGATGAGTACGAGGCGAATCTGCTCAGGCCGGCGCGGAAGCGCGGTCTCGAACAGGAGCAGCTTCAGGAACGCGTGCGCAAGATGAATGAATACGATGCGGCGCTCAAGGCCGCATTCGAGCAAGTCTGGACCGAGGCGCAGCCGGTGCTTGATGCGGCGGGAGTCCCGAAGGAGCGACGGACCGTCTACCGAGGTGTACTCACTGCTTCCGCAACTGCGGCAAGGAGCTTCGAGCCAGGCAGTGTAGGGGAGAGGCAGCAACTGGACGAGTACATCCTACAGCCGCGCTGGATACGGCTGGGACTCGATACCGCCTTGGCGCAAGAGCTAGCAGGTATTGCCCTCGTCCGTTTCCGCGAACTGGCCAAGTCCTTCCCGCCGGACCCGAGACCGAAGCGCTAGCCGCGCCGAGCGCGATTTTCCAGGTACCAGTTTCCAATTCCCAGTGGCGGGATGAAGCGGGGTTCAGGGGTCCCGGTGTTCAGGGGTTCCGGCCCAGGGAATCTGCGTAATCTGCGAAATCTGCGGATTGACCGCTCCGGACTCTGGCGGTTCGGTCTACTCTTTGAGCCCGGACCGCGCCTGGGACTGGATTATCTGTTTCTGGGCCGCGAAGAAGAGGAGAATCAGCGGGATGACCGCGAGCGTGGGCAGCCAGTAGCTGTCAAACGTCGGAGATGGCCTCTTCCAACCGCGTGATGAGAGACGGGATGTCCTCGGTCAGAATCTGCCAGACGATGTCGTAGTCCACTTCGTCGTACCCGTGAATCAGTCGGTTGCGCAGTCCCACTACTCCGAACCACGGAATCTCGGGGTGCGAGTCACGGAAGTCCATCGGGATTCGTCCTGCCGCTTCACCGACCACCTCCAGCAGACGGACCAGAGCAAGGCGCAGCGTGCGGTCTCCGTCGTAGTCCGCACGGGAGCGGCCAGAGACAAGGGCTCCTGCCTCGCGAGCCGCGTCGAGCATGTGCTGCAGGCGGACTTCAAGGTCATGCCGCGACATACAGTGGCTCGGCTTCTTTCAGCACCGATTCTCGGAAGTAGCGGCTGAGGAACCCGGGCGTGTTCAGGTCTACCGGCCGGCCGATGAGAGTGCTCAGTTCCTGTTGCATCGTGAAGAAACCGAGTCCGGGCACGTGATCGGGCTCAAACTCCACTAACACGTCTACGTCGCTTGTCGGTCCAAAGTCGTCCCTGAGCACCGATCCGAAGAGCGCGAGCCGCCGGATGTGATGCCGGCGGCAGAATTCAGAGATCCGTTCTCGGTCAATCGTCAGTCGCGGACTCATGCCCTAGTGTACTGACTCCCGCACCGGCGTCAAGCCGCGGCGCCGCGGGACTTGGCGTTCTTGGCGGTTCTCGCATCTGTGTAATCTGCGGAATCTGTGGATAGTCCTCTCCGGATTCTGGCGGTGCGGTCTACTCCTTGAGCCCGGAGCGAGCCTGGGATTGGATGATCTGTTTCTGGGCCGCGAAGAAGAGGAGAATCAGCGGGATGACGGCGAGCGTGGTTGCTGACATCAAGAGTGTGTAGTTCGTGGTCTGCTCGCGCGAGAAGTAGGCCAGCCCTACCTGCAGGGGCCGTATCTTGTCGGAGTTGGTGACTATCAGGGGCCAGAAGAAGGAGTTCCACGAGGCAATCACGTTGAACACGGCTATCGTCACGAGCGGCGGCTTGCAGAGGGGCAGGACGACCTTCACCAGCGTGGTCCAGTCCGAGCAGCCGTCGATGCGGGCGGCGTCGAAGAGGTCCTGCGGCAACTGCCGTATGTGCTGGCGCAGCAGGAAAATGGCGAAGATATTCACAATCCATGGGACAATCATCGCCGCATAGGTGTCTATCCAGCCGAGCTTGAAGAGTATCGTGTAGGACGGCACGAGGTAGACCGGCAGGGGAATCATCATCAGGGCGAGGAAGACCATGAAGAGCACCTCTCGGCCGGGGAAGCGGAAACGGGCAAAGGCGTAGGCGGCCATGATGCCGGTGACAAGCACGCCGAACAGGCTCAGGACCGAGACCAGGACGGTGTTGAAGAGGTAGCGCCAGAGCGGTATCTGCTTGAAGACCTCGGTGTAGTTGGAGAACTGGGGCGAGCTCGGCCACCAGGTGGGGGGGAACTTGAGCGCCTCGAGCGGCGTCTTGAGCGAGGTCGAGAGCATCCAGTAGAACGGCAAGACCATGGCCAGACCACCCAAGACGAGCAGCAGATGCACCGGGAGATTCCGTAGTCTTGGGCGGCTGGAATGACGAATGACGAAGTCCGAATGACGAATGCGCGGACCGGCTTGGGGCTTCATGTCCGCAAGTCCAAAGGACGAAGGACAAAGGACAAAGCAAGTCCAAAGTACAAAGGAAGAACTGGAAACTGGACACTGGTCACTGGTACCTTGTGCTTATCCATACTGCACTCGTCTTTCGAGGAATACCCGCTGGAGGATGGTGAGGGCGAGGATGATGAAGAAGGCGAAGAAGGCGATGGCTGCGCCGTAGCCGAGGCGCCAGAGCTCGAATGAGTTCTCGTAGAAGTAGTACATGACTACCTTGGTCGTGGAGAGCGGGCCGCCCGCTGGCGGGCCGGTCATTATCCAGACCTGGGCGAAAGTCTCGAACGCGCTGATGCAGGACATGATGAGGACGTAGTAGGTTGTGGGCGATATCAGGGGCCAGGTGATGCGGCTGAACATCGCCGCTCGACCCGCGCCGTCAATGCGCGCCGCCTCGTAGTAGGACTTGTCGATGTTCTGCAGACCGGCGAGGAAGATGACGACGTTGTACCCGATTCCCTTCCAGATGCCCATCAGCACGAGGGAGAGGAGCGCGATTGACGGGCCGCGCAGGTTTGGCGGAAGCTGCAGCGACGGGCCGGCGATGAGTTGGAACAGGCCGCGCGGGTCCTGGAGCCAGCGGAAGCCCGAGACGTGGAACCAGGAGAGGATGTAGTTCAGGAGCCCGCGGTCGGGCTGAAGCAGCCAGCGCCAGACGACCGAAACCGCGACTATCGAGGTGACGACCGGCAGGTAGTAGATGGTGCGGTACGCGCCGAGCCCGCGTATCTTCTGGTTGAGCAGGATGGCGATGAAGAGCGAGAGGAAGAGGATGAGCGGTACTTCGAACAGGACGTACCAGCCGGTATTGAGGAGTGACTGCCAGAAGAACTGGTCGCGCAGGACCGCCAGGTAGTTGCCGAGGCCGACGAAAGCCCGCGCCCCGGCCATGCCCCAGTCGTAGAGGCTCATCCGCATCGAGAGGAGGACCGGGATGACCCGGAAGGCGACCAGGATGACAAGCGCAGGCAGGAGCCAGACGAAGCCGGATAGCGTCTGTCTGGTGCGGCGGGTCATCGCCATTCGTGCGGAGTATAGCAGCGGCGGACGAGTGGTCAAGGTAGCCAAGTGGTCAAGTGTGCAGGCGAGGTCTCGGGAAAATGGGGGCAGTCCCTCGGGGTGCGAGGACGCGCGGTACAGTCCCCATTTTCCCGGTGCTTGCGCTTGGGCTTGAGCTCTGTAGAATCGACCCGTGAGACGCGGAGTCGCGATGATGCCCCT
>CAZSUX010000177.1:0-5984 GCA_964610135.1 uncultured bacterium
ACAGCCTTCTCGTCAATCGGCACTCTCAGCACAGACTTCATCCTATAGCACTCACTAGGGTACAAAGCCCGGACGGACGAAAGCCGGGGACAGTCCCTCGGAGCGGCTGCGTCAAAGTCGCCGCGGTACAGTCCCCGTTTTCGTCCGGAGTCTTGGCGGTACCTCGTCTGGGCTTGGTGGGTGGCGGCTAGCCGACGGTCAGTTCGCCGGCGAGGTCCTGGCTCAGGAGTCGCCGGACTTCGGTCGGGCTGAGATTCGGGTCGCCGAGCAGGACCATGAGTTTTACAAGAGCCGCTTCGGGGGTGATGTCCCATCCAGACACCACTCCGGCTTCGAGCAGCCGAGAGCTCGCCTCGTAGCGCTCGAGTTCGACGCGGCCACCGCCGCACTGGGTGACTGCAATCGCGACAATCCCGCGTTTTACCGCGGCGGCAATCGGGTCAAGCACACGTGAGTCGGAAGGTACCGTACCCGCACCGTAGGTCAGAAGCACAACACCTTTGAGCCGCGGGTCGGAGAGCACGTCCTGCAGAATCGAGGCTTCCTGTATGCCGGGGAAGAAGATGACCGAGGCGACGTTGGGCTCGATCTGGCTGCGCAGGCGCAGGCCTGAGCCCGGCGGCCGCAACACGCGGCGGTCGATTACGATGCTCTCGCCGGCGGTGGCGAGCCGCGGGTAGTCCGGCGATTTGAAGGCGGCGAAACCGGAGGCGTTGACCTTGCGGCTGCGATTGCCGCGCAGGAGTTCCTCGTGGAAGAAAATCGAGGCCTCGGGTACGAGGGGCAGGCCCGAGTGCCTGGGGTTGGCAATGAACAGAGCGGTCAGCAGGTTCTGGAGCGCGTCGTTGCGTACGTTGGTGAGATGCGAGCGCTGGGCGCCGGTCAAGATGACGGGCTTGCCCAGGCCTTCGAGCATGAAGCTGAGCGCCGACGCGGTGTAGACCATCGTGTCGGTGCCGTGCATCACGACGAAGCCTTCGTAGCGGTCGTAGCTCTCGTCAATGATGCGCGCCAGTTGGACCCAGTACCATGGCCCGATATTGCACGAGTCGAGCGGTTCGAGGCTCGCGCCATCGACGTTGAATCCGATGTAGCGGGTATTGATGCTGCCGTCGGGCAGGCGTTCCGACAGCGACCATGTGCGGCGCCGGAACTCGGCCCAGTCGACTACGATGAGCGGGCTCTTCGGGTCGAGCGGGTCGCGGGGCATCGAGCCGATGGTGCCGCCGGTATAGATGACAAGCACGCCCGAGCCGCGGTTCGCGGGGTCGTAGCGGTGCAGGGAAGAGGAGGCCATCGGGCAGAATCTAGCGGCAACGCCGGGACTAGTCAAACGTCGGCCCGAAGCGTCGCTTGACGAAGGGTGGTTCGGGCCGGACAATCACACTGTGATCCTTCGTCTGCTCATCCTCGCTTTCGTTCTGGCCGGGACGGGGGCCGCCTCGGTTGACGAGTCCCTGCGCGTCCTCTTCATCGGCAACAGCCACACGTATGTGAACGACCTGACCGGCCTCTTCTCGGGGCTGTCCGAGGCGGGTGGCAGATCGGTGCGGACCGACGCAAGTACGTTCGGGGGCTACTCGCTCGAAGACCACACGAACACGCAGGCGACGCTCGACAAGATAGCACAGGATTCGTGGTCGTTCGTGGTGCTGCAGGAGCAAAGTGTCATACCCACGATTCACTACTGGCGCTACAACAGCATGTATCCGGCGGCGCGCTTTCTTGATTCGCTTGCCCGACTGCAGGGCGCACAGACGGCCTTCTACATGACGTGGGGCTGGAAGTACGGGGGACAACATAGCTACGGCGATTCCCTGAGTCCCGACTTCCAAGACTACTTCGAGATGCAGGAGAGCGTGCGCGTGGCCTACGAAGAGATAGCGGGCGAGTTGTCGTCCACGCTTGTGCCCGTCGGGATGGCATTCGCCCGCGCGCGCCGTACCGACTCGCTGGTCGACCTGTGGCAGGCAGACTACTGCCATGCTACGCTGGAGGGAACCTACCTTGGAGCGTGTGTGTTCTACGCGGTGCTCCAAGGAGCGGGCCCCGTGGGCCTTGAGTTCTACGGCGGATTGGATTCTGCGACCGCGCGGTTCTGCCAGGAGATTGCGTGGCAGACGGTGTCGGTGGTCGCCGAAGCCCCTCCAGTCTCTGAACGCCGCGCCGGCGCCACCATCGGCATCGCGGCCGCAATTGTTCCGCCGGGAGCGGCCGTGTACGATGGGTCAGGAGCCGATGTGACCGCGCGAGTCAGTTCACTGCCGCGCGGAGTATATTTCGTCCGGCCGGCGCGCACGACAGGCCCTGCGCGCAAGGTCGTTGTTGTCCGCTGACGTCGGGATGGAAGGTAGCCGACTACCACAGTAAGAGAGGAGCACGAGATGGCAGAGCACAAAGTGAAAGGCCTGGCGTTCGCCTCGGTCTACGTTGATGACTTCGACCGGGCGTTTGAGTTCTACGAGAAGGTGCTGGGACTGGAGAAGCAATTCGATATGGGAAGCGCGGCGTGCTTCTTCAAGCTCCCGGATAACACCGGGTTGTATTTGCAGGGGAAGAACAAGGCCGCGAGCTACAGCGAGGACACAATGCGGTCCGCGTTCGTCTTCGCGGTCGAGTCCGCTGCTTCAACGTATGAGCGACTCAAGGCAGCGGGTGTCAGGTTCATCCAAACGGAGCCGAGGCACATGGGCGGCGACAACTACTGGTTCCAGTTCTACGACCCGGCCGGCAACATCCTCGAAGCCCTCGGCGGGAAGTAGCGGCGAAGAGCGACAGAGATGGGTACTGGGCAGACGGTTAACATCAATCGCGCACCGGTGCTGGCCTTGTGGGCCACGGTCGTGGCCGAGCGGCTGGGGTTCAGCCGCGACGAGGCGTTGTCGCTCGGCAAGGCGGTGACCGGGCTGAACGCGCAGGCCAAGGGGCAGCATCTCGGGATATACAAGAAGCACGAGATGCCGCGAGAGAGGCGCTCGGGGCGGGCCGACTCAGTCGAGCTATTCGGTCGGGAGATACCGGTGACACGCACTACGGACGGCGTGCGGGCGCTGGCCAAGGGCGAACCGGTTTCGGCCAAGAGCGTTCAAACGTACCTCGAGTCCAAGTTCGGTGAGCACTTGGACGCGGTGCGCGCGGCGATGCAGGAGTTGGCCAAGTCGATGAAACCGGACGCGCTGGCGGCGCGTGCCTTTGCTTTGTATGCGCAGTTCCGCCCGCAGATTCCCGACGGCGTGAAGGGGTGGGGTGCGAAGGGAGAGCTGGACTTGGACCGTATCCGTTCGCTCGGCAGTAGCGGGAAATGACTCCATCAAACAGACCGGTGTCCTTTGGGTTTGTTGTTCACCCGCCGTCGCTCAGGAACGTACGCAAGGCGATACCCGCGATGCGCTATGTCCCGGACGGCTTGGTCGTGTCCCTCATCAGGCACCAGCAGCCGTATCTCATCTCGCGCGTGCGGAAGGTGAGTTCGGTCCTGGGGCATGAGGTCCAGGGTTTCTTTGTCGTCTGTCCGCTACTGCCCAAGCAGATGCTCGAGCTGGATACCGAGTTCGTCCTTGGGCGCATAGTCGGTGCGGGCAGGATTGCCGAGCGGCTGGGAGCCGGGATTCTCGGCCTGGGCGGATACACGTCGATCGTCGGCGACAAGGGACGCACGGTAGCGTCGCGACTCAGTATTGCGGTAACGAGTGGCAGCGCGATGACCGCGTGGTCGGCGGTTGAAGCGATCCGGCGTCTGGCCGAGCAGCGTGGAGTTGACCCGGGTCGAGCCACGCTCGCCGTTGTCGGGGCGTCCGGCTCGATCGGCTCGCTGTGCACGAAGGTGCTGGCGCCCGCAGTTCGGAAGGTCATCATCAATGCCCGGCACCGAGACAGACTGGAACGGCAGCGGGCCGAACTCGCGAAGTCCTGCACAACCGAGGTCGAGGTGGAGATGGACGCTCGCAGGGCTGCGGCTGCCGCCGACCTTATAATCACCACGACCAGCGCTCCGGACGCGCTGTTCACAGTGGAGGAACTGCGACCCGGCAGCATCGTCGCCGACGTGTCAGTACCCAAGAACATCGCCAAGGTCGAGCATTCGCGCAATGACGTGATCGTGGTAGACGGAGGCCGGGTGAAGTTGCCGGGCCGCCCCGAGTTCAGCGTTGACATCGGTCTCCGCCGGGGCGTAGTATATGCCTGTATGGCCGAGACGATGGCGCTTGCGCTCGAGGGCAGGACGGAGAACTTCTCTCTGGGCGGCAACATCAGTCCGGCCAAGGTGGACGAGATCGGCCGGATCGGCCGAAAGCACGGGTTTGACGTATGGCTGGGAGAGAGTGCTCTGGATATTGAGGAGCAGGGGCAATGATAGCAGAGGGAAGCAGGTGATGCCTGCCGGTCTGCTGGGTCTGGTTCAGTCGATGGTCACGCCGGCGGTGATGATATCGGCATGCGGGTTGCTGCTCCTGTCGGTTTCGAACAAGCTTGGTCGAATCGTTGACCGGATCCGTGAACTGAACTCGGAGGACCGCGGTCTCGATGCGGAAGTTGATATGGTCCGGCGGCTTTCCATCCGCAACCAGATTGACTTCCTGCTCAGGCGCGCCCTGCTGCTTCGCAACGCCTGCGGGTTTCTTTGCTTCGCGGTTGCCGTGTTTGCGCTTACGTCGCTCTGCGTCGGGCTATCCGGCGCGGCGTACGTCTTTGAAGTGCTGATGCTCGTGCTCTTCGTCATCGGACTCGCGACGGTCGTCTGGGCCGGAATTCTCGCCTACCTGGAGATCCGCTTGTCCCACCAGGCAATCACCGAGGAGATAAAGGAACTCCGGTTGCACGACTAGCCTGGCAGACTTGACTCGCGTCACCGACTGTCTATGCTGACACTGTGACCCGGCAACGACGCCTGGTGATACCAAAGGAGGCCACGATGAGAATGCTGGTTCTGCTGCTGTTGCCCTTGCTGGCCCTGGCGCTCGTGCCGACACTGGTCAGCGAGCGGCCGGGCGGCCCGGACGCCTGGCAGTTCCGCTCGCCGTCCGGCAACTACGGCGCGAGGGTGGAGTACTCGTTCGGCAACACCGAGTTTGTCCCGATCGACCGGTTCGAACTGCAAGACCGGACCGGGAAGACAATGTACACCAGGAGCGGCGGTCAGCACACCGTCCTGGACATCTCGGACAACGGGCTTGTGGTCGGGGTCGACTTTGACGGCCCGGTGTCGGGACGGGCGAAGTTGCACTTCTACGACCTGCAGGGCAGGGAGCGCGGCACTGCCGATGTCGGTTTCTGGGCCCGCCATGGGTTCTCGGCCGGCGGCAGCGTCTACTGCGTGCAGGACGGCAAACGGGGACTCCGGGTCTTCAGTTCCGAAGGGAAAGAGCTCTACAATGCCGGTCGCTGCAACCGGTTCGCGGTTTCCGCGGATGGCCGGCAGGTCGCGCTGGCAACCGATGACGCAATCCTGCTCCTGAAGGACGGGTTGCGCACCACCCGTATCCCGGTTGCATCGCCCTTCATCCGCGGCATGGCGTTCTCACCGGACGGGGAACGCTTCGGTTACTGCGAGAGGCGCAGTCTGTATCTGCACCAAGTCCGGGACGCGGCTCTCGATTTCCAGTACCAGCCCGAAGACACGAAGCTGCAGTTCATCTCGCTCGACGTCGGCAACGAACTTGTGGTCGCGGGCCTGGACTTTGACGGCGGCCGGGGCACGGCCGACCGGCACCGGCGCGGGCTCGTGGTTCTGCTTGATACAGCGGGCGTGCCGGTCTGGCGGCAGGAACTCTCTTACAAACGCTGGGGCATCGCCGTGCCGGATGTCCGAATCGGGCCGGCGGGGACGTTTCGGGTGAAGATTCCCAATGCGGTGCGCGAGTACCGGTACGAGGAGGGGGAGTAGATGAAACACCTGCTGGTCCTCTCCGCACTGCTGACAATCGGCTTCGCGCTGCCCTGGCCGTCCCTGCCGATGGATTCGGTCCATCCCATCGGCAACTCCT
>CAZSUX010000178.1:0-5984 GCA_964610135.1 uncultured bacterium
CAGCGCCGGATTCAGGTTGAGACACAGGTTGCTATTCAGGTTGAGATGGAGCGAATGACGCAGTGGCCGACGTAAGTGAGTACACAGCGGAGGATACTTCGGCCGCTACTTCCCGTCGTACATCCTCAGGTACTTCGCGACACACATTGAAGGAACCGCAAAGGCCGCGACTGACTGGTGCGCGTCGGACTCAAGCCGCGCCGGAGTTCCCAGCACAGTCATGACGGTTGCGCCGTGACGCCGCGAGCGTAACTGAAAGCAGGGGACAGTCCCACGGAGCGCTGGAGCCTGCCCTGAGCGAGCGAGATTCCTCGACTCGTCGGACTCCCTCGGAATGACAGAGCGAGCCGAATGGGTCGGACGTGCCCGGGGCAAGGTAGTGACGAGCAGCGCGGTACAGCCCCATTTGGCGGTGCAGCTCCGTTTTCCGGCTGGCGTCCGACGGCTCGGTCTGCAGGGCGGGCGGGGTTCGGCTGCCGGACCCCGCCCGTTCCTTCTGTCCCAAGCGCCGGTGCGCAGAGCCGAGTCGGCGTTGACTTGGGCGCGGTTATCGGATAGAAACTGTGAGTGCAGATTCGCGTGCCGCGCGGGCGAACCCGACGATGCCTCTTGATGTTCGCGCTGTTCGCGTTGCTGGCCGCGAGCGGCTGCGCCGCTCTCTACAGCATGGACCCGCGCTACCGGCGAGGGAGACCGCAGCCGAAGCCCAGGCCGGTTGCGGCCAAGACCGCTCACCAACTGGCAGCGGACCAGCGACGCGGCGTCCTGCCGTGGCCGGCGCAGGGGCAGGTTGTGAGGCAGTTCGGTACGATTGTCGACCCGAAGTACAAGACCGTCACCAAGAGTTCAGGGATCGATATCGCCATGAAGGGTGGCAGCTCGGTGTTTGCCGTTGACTCAGGCACGGTCAGCTTCGCCGACATCTTCATGGGCTACGGCCGGATGGTAATTCTCGACCACGGGAAGCGAATCCACAGCATCTATTCAAGGCTGAGCGACGTGAAGGTGAAGGTCGGCGACAACGTGGCCAAGGGCTCGACCATCGCCCTGTCCGGGGACACGCTGCATTTCGAGTTCCGGGTGGGCGGCAAGTCGGTTGACCCGCTGGAATACCTGGTGCCGAGGTGAGGCTTCGGATGGGCAGGAGAGTTCAGAATCCAGAGTCCAGAATCCAGAGTGCAGAATGGCGGCGAGGTTGACAATAGCCGGTGCCGTCCAGAGATTGATCCTTCAATCAAGGAGAACCACATGAGAAGTAGTTCCTGGGCCGTATTGCTGGTCCTGGTCGCCGTTGTGTCGGCCGCACCGCCGTCGGTGACCGGCATCGATTCCCTGAGCCGCGAGGCCATCCAGGCCGGGATGGCGGCGCAGGGCATGAAGGTCGAGGAGTTGGGTTTCTTCAAGCAGTGGGCGGTCGACAGCTTCTTCAGGTTGAAGGTCGTTGACCGGCTGCTCGACCATCCGCTCGAAGTCGTCGCCTACACCGAGTCGACCGCAGCCCGGACTGTCCTGCTTGAGTCGCTGCCGGCCGGCAAGATGCTCGACCACTGGCGGGTGCTGGACTGCGGTATCAGGCCGGATGACTCGGCGCGCCTCTGGCGCGAGGTCCAGACCGAGTCGAAGCAGAAGCTCGCCGGCACCGAGGCCCTGGCTCCGGCGCTTGAACGTTCCATCAACCTGCTGCTCGGCAGCTATCGAGTGGGGAACAGGTATCTGCAGCAGGCCGTTGCCGGGCTGTCAAAGTATGAGCTGGACGGGCTGCTGGGTGAGGCGCCGGACTTCTGGAAGGATGAGGACGACTCGCTGGAGAAGTCGTTCAGCGGCAAGCTCCACCGCGAGTTCGGCCAGGAGTACGACACGAGCCGTGAGTTCAAGCTCGAGACCCTGTGTGTATACGTTCGCAAGCTGGACCGGCACGCTTTGGCCATGTCGGGTATGGCTGTTGTCATGGCCGCGGCCGAGGCGCGGAGGCTGCTCGCTTCCGGCCCGATTCCCGCCCCGCACGAGACCGAGGCAAGGACGACTCCGGGCGTGGACGGTGGCGTGCTGTTCCGGGCCGAGACCGACTGGGGCACGGTGGTCGTCGGCAGCCCGGGCGACAACGTGTACCACAACGACTGCTGCATCATCATTGACCTGGGCGGCAATGACCGGTACATGAACCGGGCCGGGGGCGCAGTCGGGTTCCTGAGTGCGGATGGACTTGGGACACGATCCGAATTGAAGGACAATTCGGTCATGTCCCGCGCCTTCAGCACCTTGATTGACCTTGCCGGCAATGACGGCTATTTCTCCGACCGGCTGTTCAGCCAGGGCGCGGCGCTGTTCGGCGCGGGCGTGTTGATTGACTGCGCCGGCGATGACGTGTACCGGGCTGCTCACTACTCACAGGGCGCGTCGATTTTCGGGACGGGCCTGTTGTGGGATATGTCGGGCACCGACCTGTATGACGCCGGGTTCTTTGCCCAGGGCGCGTCCGACTTCGGGAACGCCCTGCTGGTTGACAACAGTGGGAACGACAGCTACCGCTGCTGGTGCTACGGCCAGGGGTTTGCCTCGACCTGGGCGGCGGGGACGCTTGCCGACTTTGAAGGCAACGACGTCTACCGGGCCGGCGGCAAGTACCTGCACGTCCCGCTGCTGCCGCACGAGTACCGTTCGTTCTCGCACGGGTTCGCCATCGGCCGCAGGCCGGACGCGGGAGGTGGTGTCGCTTTCCTGTGCGACAAGAGCGGCAACGACTTCTATGACGGCGAGGTCTTCTGTGAGGCCACGAGCTACTGGTACTCGCTCGGCATGATCTGGGACGGTTCGGGCTATGACCATTACACCGCAGCCCAGTACACCCAGGGCGCCGGCATCCACCTGTCAATCGGATGTCTCGTGGACGAGGAGGGGTGCGATTCGTACATGACAAGGCTGGGTCCGGCCCAGGGGCAGGGGCATGACCTCTCGGTCGGCGCGCTGGTTGACCGGAAGGGCGACGACTACTACTGTTGCTCCGGGGGGCAGGGCATCGGCCTGACCAACTCGGCCGCGTTCCTGATTGACGAGGACGGCAACGACTGCTATGTGACGCAGGATTCGCTCCTGGGTCAGGGGTCGAGTAACTTCGCGCGCGGGTTCGGGGGCATGGGCCTGTTCGTTGATCTTGCCGGTACCGACAAATACAGCCAGCGGAACGTGGCGACCGAACGCTCGTTCTGGACCAAGGGCACCTACGGTTCGGGCTTGGACTACGACCGCCCAGCGTCGGTTGAAAACTTCGAGCCGGACGTGGACACGAGTGCGGAGGCGTTGGACACCGCGATAACCGCGCCGGTCGAGAGCGTGTTTGCGACCGCTTCGATGTGGCGAGTGGGCAACATCGTGATGAAGGTGAACCGCGCCCGCAAGCAGCTCATCAAGCTCGGGCCCACGGCGCTGAAGTACGTCGCCGAGGAGAAGATGGACACCAAGAACGGACTTGAGTCCGAGGCGATCCAGGCGCTCGTGAAGGCCTGGCCGGACTCGGCCAAGCCGTATCTTTTCCGGGTGCTCCGGGACGACCGTTACCTTGCCCGGAACAACGGCGCCTACTTCCTGGGCAAGCTGGGCCGGAGCGCGTTCGACGCCGTCGAGTCAATCTACGCCGCGCTGGAGGCCAAGCGGATCAGTCCGCGCCGGGGGGTCTACTCGCTGGGCGACATCGGCGACTCGCTGGTCGTGCCGCGGATCTTGTATTTGCTGAAGGACAAGATGGAGATATCCCGGATTGTCACCGCTGAGGCCTGCGGCAAGCTGAAGAACCCGGTGGCGATTCCGGACCTGATACAGACTCTGAACGACCGGATGTTCACGGTGCGTTCTGCGGCCGAAGCGGCGCTCGTGGCAATCGGCCGGCCCAGCCTGGAGCCGGTGTTGGCCGAGCTGCCGAAGCTCAAGCCGGTAGCGCTCGGCCATGCGCTGAGGACGGCCGGCGCGCTGGCGGCCAAGCTCGATACGACGCAGTCGGACCAGGACCTGCAGGCCCGATGCCGTTCCGCGTTCAAGTCGTACGTTGCTCATCCGGACAACTTCGTGCGCATTCAGGCCGTCGCGGCCTGCGGCACGGTTCTCGATGACTCTTTGCGTGCCGACATCGAGGCGAGGCGGGCGCAGGAGAAGGACTGGTTCGTGCTGACGAAGTACCGGGAGGTGCTGGGGGTGAGGTAGCACCTCGGCCGAATTCAGAAGGCAGAAGTCAGAATAGTGAAGTCAGAGTGAACGAGTCAGACGGTTCATGGCCGAACGGCGACGCCATTCGGCACGGCCGACGGACCAGGGCAAAGTTGGGGAGTAGCGGGGGCTGGATTTGAACCAGCGACCTTGAGGTTATGAGCCTCACGAGCTTCCAGACTGCTCCACCCCGCAATCAGTACAGGTATTAAAGCAGAACCACCGCCATAGTCAAGAATAATGATGCGGGTACGGGTCTAGATGTCGGCGGGCAACGGAGTATAATAGAGAGTGGATGAACAGCAGACTCCCGTGGCCGGGCGGCAGCGAACAGGCCGTGCCGCCGCCACGGCCGGAATCGTGCTTGCCGCCGCGGCTGTAGCCGTGGCGCTGTTTGTAGTCGCGATAAGCCTCCGCAAGGTCAACCCGGAGCCGCTGCCTCCGGCGCTGCAAACGGCGCCGCCCGATACGGCCCTCGTTGTCTTCCGTGCGAGCATGCGGCGCAAGGTCGCAAACCTGTCGGCCCGGTGTGAATCCAAGCGGAAGCGGCTCGGCGGCAGAATGACCGCGGCCCAGGATTCGCTGGGGCGGGGGTGTGATTCGGTGATCGCTTCGGTCCTCGCCCGGGTCGCGGTGCTCGATACCATTGCGCGGGAGAACCGCAAGGCCGTATCCGACAGCGTGAAAGCCGAATACGGGCGGGCCAAGCTTCAGGTGAGGACTTTCACGCGCTCGGGGCTGCGCAGCGACATGATCGACGAGGACTCGCTCGACCAAGAGATCAAGAAGCTGATCAGCGAGTAGCAGCCGGGCCAGTCTTCGGGCAGGCAGCGGGCACGCACGAGCGTGCCTTTCTTGACTCATTGAGGGTTTCGCCTATCTTGGCCTGTGCTCTGGCGCATCGAAATCACCAAGACGACAACCGACCCTGAGGCGAAAGCACTTGAGTCCGACATTCGCGACCTAGCGTCCCGCGTCTCCGCCGACGTCCGGATTGCGCGCCTGTACTACCTTGAAGGCGATATCGGCAAGGAGGATGCCGAGCGGATTGCCGCCGAGGTGCTCTGCGACCCGGTCTGCGAGAGCGCCTCCGTCCGTTCCGCGGTTGTCGCGGCCACCGGGACCGAGGTTCTGTACAATCCGGGCGTGATGGACCCGAGCGTGGCGAGTATCGCCCGTTCGCTTTCCGACCTCGGGTTCGAGCACGTCGAAATCAGGACCGGCCGCGCGTACGAGTTTGAGTTTGGCGGCGGGCGCGGCCGACGCGCGACCGATTCGACCCGGAGCCTGGTCGTGAAGGGCCTGCTGGTCAACCCGGTCATCCAGCACGCGGCCAAGGCCGGCGAGCACGTCTTCGTCCATGCCAAACCTTACCGTTTCCGCAGGAACGTCGTCAAGCTGCGCGGGTTGACCGCCCCGGACCTGGAGCGACTGTCGAAGCAGGGGCTGCTGGCCCTCAGCCGGGCCGAGATGTCGGCTCTGCAAAAGCACTTCAAGGTGCTGGGCCGCGACCCGACCGACGTCGAGCTCGAGACCTTCGCCCAGACCTGGTCCGAGCACTGCCAGCACAAGACGTTCAAGGGTGTGATTGACATGGACGGCCGCAAGGTGAAGAACCTGCTCAAGTCCACGGTGTTCAAGCTGACTCAGGAGTTGAACCTGCCCTGGTGTCTTTCGGTGTTTCACGACAACTCCGGCGTAATCGATTTCGACGAGCAGTACGGCGTCAGCTTCAAGGTCGAGACGCACAACCACCCGTCGGCACTTGAGCCCTACGGGGGAGCGGC
>CAZSUX010000179.1:0-5976 GCA_964610135.1 uncultured bacterium
TTACTCCTGGGTCCTGCGCCTGCCCCTGCTGTCGTTCGGTATCGTGTTCGGGCTGGGATTGGCTGCGATGATACTCACGGCCCGCGGGCTCGGCCGGCTGTCGATGGTTCTCTTCTTCTTCGGGTATGCCGCGTCGGTAATCATCTTCTTCGTCTTCTCGCGCTACCGTATCCCGGCCCTACCCGCACTCCTGCCATTTACTGGCGCGATGCTGCCGTGGCTTGCCGATTCCTACAGCGCCCGTCCCTCGCCTCACGCCTCTCGTCCCCTCTTCCCGTCCAGGCTGGCCGGCGGGCTGGCGCTCATCCTCGCCGCGTTTGCCGTGACCCTCTACCCGGTGCACCATGGCGCCGGCAAGACCGAAGCCGCACAGAGCCTTACGAACCTCGCCTCAATCTACTATCATGAAGGCGATACTGCGAAGGCAGTCGCCACCTACGAGGAAGCGCTCCGGACCAGACCGGGACATGCCGAGGCCTCGCGGAACCTCGGCATCATCATGCTCGGGCGGGGCAACATCGACCGCGCCTTCCAGCTCCTTTCGGATGCTGCCCGAGACGACCCATCGAACCCCACAACACACCTCTACCTCGGGAGAATCTACGAACGCCGCGGGCAGCTTGAGACCGCCCATCTTGAGTTCAGCCGGTCGGTCGCGCTTGCGCCCGGGAGAGTCGAGTTGCGGTTCGAGCTGGCTACCGCGCTGCAGCAACTCGACCGGTACCCTCAGGCCCTCGCCCAGTATGACACGATGATACAGCTTGCACCGGACAACCCCGTGGTCCGTCACAACTACTCGGTCTGCCTGTACAACGTCGGGCGGCTCGACGAGGCGCGGGTCCAGCTCGAAGCAGCGCGTCGCCTCGGCGGGCCGGTCAACCCGAAGTTCGATTCACTGCTGAGCTCCGGCCGCCAGCCTGTCCGGTGACGCCCGTAGGCCGCTTCCCCTTGCGCACTTTCCCCCTTGTTCAATCCATCCCTCTCTCCCTTCCCTTCTCGTTCTCTGCCCCTCGGCACCGTTCGACCCGCACGACGGGTCTAAGTTAACATGAATAAGCTGATTGCTCTCGCCTCGCTGCTGGTTGTGTTCACGGGGTTCTCATGTGCCGGCGGCGGAAACGGCGGTGGCTGACCCGGCTTCAGACCGAGGCCGGTCAGGCCTGACTCGTCACAGACATCCCCGGCAACAGAGCCCGACACGACTGACACCACAAGTCGCAAGATCCCACCTCAAGGGGAGTAACCGGAACTGATGCAAGCCTATTCTTCTTCGCTTCATACCTTCACTATTCATCCCTTCATCCCTCTCTCGGCTTCCCTTCCCTCCTCCCTTTCCCTCCTCCCTTTCCCTTGACATCGGGCCCGATTGACCGAGAATCGCAGACGATGGATGATGGATTTGAACGCTGGAACGCAGTACGGAAACCGCCAATATCATACGAGACTGAATAGAATGGCCGAATGTGAGGAACTATGGTAACCACCACCGACAAGCCGCGACTGCTGCTGGTTGACTTCGAGAATGTACAGCAGGTCGAGTTGGCAAAGCTCGATGACAGCTACCGTGTCATCATCTTCGTGGGCGCGGACCAGAAGAGCGTCCCTTTTGACCTGGTGACCAAGGCACAGAAGCTCGGGAGCCGCGTCGAGTGGCAGAAGATCGTCGGTAACGGCAGCAACGCCCTCGACTTCTTCATCGCCTGCCAACTCGGGCGCGTATTCGAAAAGACACCGAAGCCCGACTGCACCGTGCTGTCCAAGGACAAGGGATTCGACCCCCTGCTCAGCTTCCTGAACGCCAATGGGATGAAGTGCCGGCGCATCCACAGCCTGGCCGAAGTCCCTCACAAAGCCTCGGCCGTGGCCGCAGCCTCCGCTCCGGAGGATTCGCAGCTCCGGCGCGTTGTCGAGGTCCTCGGCAAGTTGGATAAGCGAGCCCGGCCCCGCAAGCGCAGGACCCTGTCGCAGTGCATTTCCGCGATGTTCCAGAAGAAAATCGACCAGCAGGGAATCGGCCGCATCATCGACGCCATGTTCACGGCCAAGCTGATTTCCGAAGCGCACAACATCATAACCTACGAGTTCTGAGACCACTGGGGTGCCGCCGCCAGCAAGAGGGGCGCTGCGAAGAAACCCGACACGGTACGGGCCTACCTTGCCTCGGTCCCGAAGGACGCGCCCGGGCCGCGCTGCAGAAGCTGCGCAAGAACATCAAGGCGGCCGCACCGAAGGCAGTCGAACTCATCGCCTGGGGCATGCCAGCATTGAAAGAGGGACGTCTGCTGGTCGGCTACGCCGCCTTCAACGACCACTGCAGCTTCTTCCCGATGAGCGTAGCCGTGATGCGCCGGCACGCCGCCGAACTGCGGAAGTACGAGAAGACCAAGGGCTCCATCTACTTCTCCGCGACGAAGCCGTTTCCTGCCGCGCTGGTGAAGAGGCTCGTCAAAGCCCGCATCGCCGAGAACGAAGCCAAACGTCCTCTCCGCAGCCGGCGCCGTCCCTGGTCCAAGGCGATGCCTCGGCAGCTTGACTGATAGCACCGACCTGCTAGTATCTAGATAGTGCAGTTCGCCCTCCTCCTGGCACTGATCGTCGCCGACCCCACGACACTGCTGGTGCCGCCGTTCACCCATACGCTTGGGTTCAACCGGATCGGCCGGCTCTACATCAGCATGTACCTGGGGAGGAGTTTCAAACTCGACGACCCCCAGGGACTGTGTGGGGCGAAGATGGTCGAGGAAGATGACCCAGCGACATCGAACGACGACCACATCCTGACCATGTTCGGAATCAACTCCGGATCGAGCCAGATCGTCTACAATGTGAAGCTCATCGAGCCGCGCATCTATGGTTCGCCGGGCAACGACACCGGTCATTTCAACCACCCGCACGGCATCTGCTGTGACAAGCATGGCACGGTCTATGTTGCCGACACCGACAACGACCGCGTAGTCAGGCTGAAGTACGAAAACACCGGGCTCAGGTGGGTTTCCTCCATTGATTCGGGGCTGGACGCCCCGCGGGACGTCGCCATCGACACACGCGGCCGCGTCTACGTGGCCGACTCCGGCAACAGCCGGATTGTCGTGTTCGACTCGCTGGGCGCGCTGGTTACGACCTGGACCGCGGACCTCGAGGGGCCGACCGGTGTCTGCGTGCTCGACCCGGACGCCGACTACAACGACTTACATGTTAGTTCTGCGGTGGTGATTGACCGGGGAAGAACCCGTATCAGCCAGTTCTCGCTTGACGACGGCCAGCAGCAGCGGATGGTCGACATGCGCCGCATCGGCTTGGACGAAGCCGGGTTTGCCTACTGCGCCTACGACCGGCACGGCAACGTCTACGTCACCGACCAGGTCAACTCCCAGATACACCTCTTCGACCCTGACCTGAGATACATTGTCTCATTCGGCCGGCAGGGCGTCGAAGGCACGACCTTCGACTCGCCGACCGGCATCGCCATCTGGCGCCGGTTCGGCCAGGTCTTTGTTTCCGAGGCAAACGGCGGCCAGTACTACTGGGTCGGACTCGACGCGTATCTCATCGGCTTCTACCCGCCCGAGTTCGACTCGCTCAAGCCCGGCACGACCATCGCCCTCTACGTGACCGAAATGGCCAATATCACAGTGGACATCACCGACCCTTCGGGTAAACTGGTCCGTTCACTGGCTCCCCCGCACCAGCAGCATCCGGGCGAAGTCCTGATCGTCTGGGACGGACGCGACAATGCTGGCAAGCTGGTGTCTGAAGGCGAGTACAAGATAACCGTCGTTGCGCGCCCGACCTACAGCCGGCCGATGCGCATCCTGCGCAAGGAGTTGACCGGAACGGTGCGTCGCATATAGAGCTGGGGACCGAACCGTGAAGCATAGAGCAGGAGCATGACGAATCACGAATTCCGACGGTCAAGCATGAGAAGGCTGGGCGCAATCATGCTGCTCGCGGCTCTGGCCGCGACTGCGTTCGCGACTCGCTACGCGGGCGACTTCGAGGAACTGGGCACGTCGGCGCGCGCCATCGGCATGGGCGGCGCAGTTGTTGCCGCCGCCGCCGACCCGAGTGCCATCTACTACAACCCGTCGCGCCCGTCCGGCTTTGCGCGGACGTCGGTGCTGTTCCTCCATTCCGAGGACTTCTCCGGCCTCGTCAATCACAACTACCTGGGCGCGTCGTTCCACTCCAGCCTCCAGTCCATCGGGTTCGCGGTGCTCCACAACGGCATCCCCGGCATCAAGCTGACCGCCCTGCCCGACTCCACCCAGCCGCCGGGGCCGAATAACCGCCCATATGTCCTGCGCCTGGTCAGCGCGACCCAAGTCGTGGGCTACGTCAATTATGCGCGCACCCTCTCGCCGTACGTGGCCCTCGGCGGCAACGTAAAGCTGATCTACCACGACCTCGGAGTCGGCTCTGCGTTCGGGATGGGACTCGACCTCGGCGCGACGCTCACGCCGATGATCGACCTCGACGTCGGCCTGCGGATCCGCAACGCCAGCGCCTCACCCCTGTTCTGGGACACCGGCACGCGGGAACTGGTGATGCCACGCGGGGCCCTGGGCCTGGCCAAGACCTTTCGTATCTCCCGCGACCGCCTGACCCTTGCACTCGAAGCCGAGGCGAACCTGGAGGGGCTCGAGTTTACCCCGGACTTCGGCGTCGAGTACGGATTCCGCAACGTGCTCTTTGGTCGGCTCGGCGTTTACCGGGGCAACTTCACGTTCGGCCTGGGACTGCGTATCAAGCGGTTCCACGTCGACTACGGCTATGCCTCGGGCGTCGCCCCGGACGCGCGGGACCTCGGCAGCCCGCAGCAGATATCCGGGGGATTCGAATTCTAGGTTCGGAAGTAAACCGGAAGCTCCCGCACCTCGCGGCGCTCCTCATCCCGGTCCTCAGCTACCCGCTGCAGTGGCGGCTGGCGATGCCGATCCTGGCCGTCGTGGCGCTCATCTTCCTGCTCGTCGACTTCCTGCGCCTGCACCTCACCTCGGTGAAGAGCGTCTTCATCGTCCTCTTTGGTTCGATGCTCCGCCGCAAAGAGCTTTCCTCCCTGACCGGCGCCTCCTACCTGATGCTCGCGTCGACGGCCTGCATGCTGATCTTCGGCATGGGTCCTGGGGGCCGGGTCAGCGGAGTGTTCATCGCCGCCATCTCGTTTCTCGCGCTGGGTGACACGGCCGCGGCTATCGTCGGGCTGTCAATCGGCCGGGTGAAGATCTTCCGCAAGTCCCTTGAGGGCGCCGTCGCCGGCCTGCTCGTCTGCGTCGGTGTCGCCTGGGTTGTGTCTACCCTGCCCGGTCTTGATTTCCCTATCGGAATCGGTATCCTTGGTGCGGTTTCGGCCTCGCTCGTGGAGGCGTTACCGATCGAAGTCAACGACAACGTCGTGATCCCGTTGCTGTCCGGCACGGTGATGATGGTCGCCCTGCAGATTGTCCGGTGACGGAATCGCGGTTCGTTTGTCCAACACGAAGGTAATCGTCGCTCAAGTCCTAAGGAGGCTCTGCGTGAAGAAGACCCTGACTCTTGTACTGCTCTGCCTGCTTGCGGTGGCAGGCGCGAGCGCCGCCCCGCTCAGCGCGACGCTCGACACAGTCTACTGGCACTATGCCGCGAAGGATGTGGATGAGGCGTATGCGATGCTGCAACGGCTCGACGCCGAAGCCCGGACCCCGGCGGACCGCTTCGTCACCCGGCTCGAAATCGGCGACTTCCTGCTCGACAAGAAGGCCGACTATGCCGGGGCCGAGTCGGTCTACGCCGCCCTGGCCGCGGACTATCCCAAGCACAAGCTGTTGCCTGACGTCCTCTACCGCCTGGCGCTCTGCCTTGAGCTGCGGGAAGACTACCTTGAGGCCGCCCGTAACTACGAGATCGTGGCTACCCGCTACACGAAATCAACCTATGGCGCCGACGCGCTCGACGCCATCGAACGCTGCTTCCGGAAGAACTACCAGGACCGGGTCGCCT
>CAZSUX010000180.1:0-5975 GCA_964610135.1 uncultured bacterium
GTCGGGCGCAGGTCGGTGCCGGCGGCGAACCAGGCGACGTGCGTCGTCTCGTAGACAGCAACGCCGCCTTCCCAGCACCCGGCATAGAGATACGGAGTCGAGTATACCATACGCCGTACAAGGTTCGGTGGGGTCAGCGAACCGCGGACTCTCAAGTTACCAGGGTCCGAGACGTCCACGACCTTAATGTAGTCACCACCTACGTAGGCAACAGACCCGTTCACTGCGATGTCGCTCCACCAGTCCTCCAAATAGAGAGAGTCGAGCGTGTAGGGTGCGGCCGGGTTCGCGATGCTAAGACTGACACAGCCGGTGTATGGTCCGGACACAAATGCTACTGTGTCAACGGGTTCCGTGCCGCTAGTCCGTCCGCCCCAAGTGCCGATCACAGCAGGCGCTGACGGACTGCTTACGTCGACACATGCAAGGCCGCCGCTTCCCAATGATACATAGGCGACGGCATCCTGCAAGGTCACAGCCCGCACCATGTAGCTCAACACGCAGCTACCGACCAAGACCGGCTCGCGCGGCCTAGCAACGTTGACAATCTGGAATCTGTAGTCCTCTGCGCAGTACATCAGGCTGTCGCGCAGGACCATATCTTCGGCGGGGTTGAAGCCTCCCTCCGGCACGTAGCCCGCCAGCTGCGGGTTGCGCGGGTCGGTCACATCCAGGACGCGAAACGGTCTCAAGTCGAAGTCGCCGACGTAGGCGAAGGAATCGGATGCCACGACGGTCGCTTCCCATGAGTGGTAACCCACTGAATCATACTGTGCTACAGTGACTGGCCGCGTTGGGTCCGCGACGTTGACTATCTGCATGCCTCCGGACCACGTGGCGACATACATCAGCGTGTCGCACAAGCTCACGTCCACGGCGAGACCGGCAGCAAGTAGCAGGGCCGAGTCAACGACTGGGTTGTTCAGGTTGCTGATGTCGATGACCGTAAGCCCGCGGTCGTCATCCGCTACGTAGACGCGGTTGGCCGTCAGGTTGGCCCAGACCCCATCGTGCCAGCCGGGAGTGTTACAGGTCGAAATGAGTGATAGGTGGGTGGAATCGGAGATGTCGACGATCTGCAGCTCCCAGCCCCAGTAGAAGCCGGACACAAAGGCGAGCGGCCCGTCCATGTGGATATCATAGCCGCCGACACCGTGAATCTCGCTCAGTTGGCGTGGCGACCAGGCGTCGGAAATGTCGAACGCGTCGAGCCAGAAGTCGTCGTTCTTGCCGTTCCACCACTTCACGGCTACAACGAGGTTGCCCCTGATGTCGATTCCCAGCGCATCCATGCCGACACTGCCTGCACGCTGGGGGTGAGCGGGGTCGGTAATATCCATGATGTGCATGTCGCCCCAGTCAGCAATAGCTGCCCGATTGCCGGAGACGGCTATCTTGTCGCCGTGATCGGGAATCCAGCCAACAAGCTGTGGGTTGGTCGGGTCAGACAAGTTGTACACCTTGAAGGTATCGGTCGAGGTATCGCTCACCCGCAAGGTGACGTAGGCGAAGCTGTCCTGAACGCAGAAGTCAGAGAGACGGGTGACCGCACGGCCCCGGAACACGGGCTCGGCAAGGTCACTGATGTTCCATACCTCAATACCCACGGACCCTAGCCGGCAGCCGATGTAGAGGAACGAATCCTTCACGGCGGCGTTCACGACGAGACCTTGGGCCTGTACCTCGGAGACGACTCGCGGGCTGTCGGGGTTGGCGATGTTGATGATGGCGACTTCGCTGCCGAGAGAAAGGAAGAGTAGTGAGTCGCGGCCGGTCACCTCAACGGCGGGACCTCTGCCCCACTTGCCAAGCATGTGTAGTCCGCCTGATTCCGAAAGGGCCGGCGATGGGTTGTTCCACTCGGGAAGCTCGATACCGTGTTCGGCAAGCCAACGCGACTGCATGCGCATGGGCATGCTGTGTAGCGAGTCCTGAATCTCGCGGTATTCCTCAAACGTGGGCTCGCGGCCGAATGCCGCAGCCGCAAGGACCGCGCCGAGAAGAACAGCCACCAGTCTGCCCATGCGATTATGATAGGCCGAAACCCCTGCCTGTCAAACCGCCGGGTTCCGACCTGCCGCCTTCGATCCGGCCCGCGATTGCGCGACCGGCTCATACGCTCCCAAGGTCATATTCCAGTTTCGGTGACAGCGGCCGAGAGATTTCTCGGCTCCGCTCGAGATGACATCCTCCCCGGGCCGTCCCGGCTGACGCTCCGCGGAATCTGCGTCATCTGTGTAATCTGCGGTTGTTCTGAGAGCCCGCTCCATCGGCGTCGGGATGACGCTCCCTTCCATCTGTGTTGATCCGTGTCCATCCGTGGTTAGTCGAGCCGTGCCGGGTTTGCGCGCCTGACGCGCCGAGAGTAAACTTGTAGTCCGTGCCTGACTCCACCCGTTTTCTGAAACCCGAAGTCGTCGCCAAGCTGAAGGGCATCGACCTGAAGGCGCGGCTGGTGGTCGAGGGCTTCCTCGCCGGGCTGCACCGCTCTCCGTACAAGGGCTTCTCGGTCGAGTTTACCGAGCACCGGGCTTACATGCCCGGTGATGAACCGAAGCGGATTGATTGGAAAGTCTATGCCAAAACGGACCGGTTCGTCGTCCGCGAGTACGAAGAAGAAACCAACCTGCGCGCGTACCTCGTGCTCGATGCTTCCGGTTCCATGTCCTACGCGACCGGCAAGGTTTCGAAATTAGAGTACGCGAGCATGCTGGCCGCGAGCCTTGCCTACCTGTTGCTGCACCAGAAGGACTCGGCCGGCCTCATCACGTTCTCGGACAAGATAAACACCTACGTGCCGCCGCGCAGCACACCGGCCCACTTGAACGCGCTCCTGCACCAGCTATCAATCACGAAACCCGGCGGCGACACGAACATCGCCGGCACGTTCCACCAATTGGCCGAGCGGGTGAAGCGCCGGGGCCTCGTCATCATCCTGTCGGACTTGTGGGACGAGCCGCAGGCCGTGCTGACCGCGCTCCGCCACTTCCGGCACAAGAAACACGAGGTGCTCGTCTTCCACATCCAGGACCCGAACGAGCGCGAGTTCGCCTTCCGCACTCCGGTCGTGCTCAAGGATATGGAAACCGGCCAGGAACTGACCGTGGACCCGCGCGTGCTCCGCGAGCAGTACCAGCAGGACTTCGACCGCTTCTTCGCCACGTTCGAGCGCGGCTGCCGTGAGGCGGCGATTGACTATCACCGGGTAACGACCGACACGCCCTTCGACCGCGCGCTCTTTTCGTACCTCGAGCGGCGGAGCAGAATGAGATGAGTGGAAGTTCGAAGCCCGAAGATCGAATGACGATTGAAATCCGAATGACCCAAACTCGAATTCCCGACCGTGGCTCAGGCTCGGCAACTGGCTCATTCGGACTTGAGGCATTGATTCGTCATTCTGGTTTCGTCATTCGGACTTCGACGGGGCGCTAGTTGGGATTCCTCGCCCCGTCGTTGCTCCCCTTTGCCGCCCTCGCTGCCATCCCGATCGCCATCCACATCCTGAGCCGGCTGCGGCTCAAGCGCGCCGCGTTCCCATCCCTGCTGCTGCTCACGACTGCCAAGCGCGAGCAGTTCTCGTGGCTCCGGCTCAAGGAACTGCTGCTACTTATCTTCCGCACGCTCGCGCTGCTCGGGCTGCTGCTTGCGCTGGCCCGGCCCTTTGTCCGGCACCATCTGCCCGGACTCGGCCGAGCGAACGACCTGGTTGTAGTGCTGGATGACTCCTACAGCATGTCGAGGCCGTCGCAGTGGCAGCGGGCACTTGCCGTGGCTCGCGATCTTGTTGGTTCACTTGGCCCAGGACGAAAAGCGATGCTGGCGACGGCCAGTGACCAGGTACCAGTTTCCAGTTTGCAGTGGCAGACACCCGGCCGGTTGTTGCCGTTGCTGGATTCGCTCAAGCCTTCGTTCACTGGCGCGGTGCTGGAGCCGGCGCTGAGGCGCGCCGTGGCACTTGCGAAACCCGCGCATGCCGAAGTCGCAGTCGTAACCGATCTGCAGGCTCGCGCGATTCCCTCGGACTGGCACCCGCCGGCTGACGTGCCGGTCTTGCTCGTCGGTGTCGCAGCACCAGATGGGGGCAACGCGGGCATCACGCGGCTGTACACCGAGGACCGCTTCCCGGTCGCGGGTCGGGCCACGCGCATCAAGGCAGACTTCGCCAACTACGGCTCACACCCGGCGACCCGAACCGCGGTCCTGACCGTCGACGACCGCCGCGAAGAACTGGCCGTCGCCATCAAACCGCACTCATCCGCGACCGTCACGTTTGAAACCGCGCTCATCGACTCCGGCTATCACGTCGCCAAGGTCGAACTCCGCAGTGACTCGCTCGAACCTGACGACACGCGATGGCTCACGGTCCACCAGCCGCGGCGTCTCTCCGTTCTCGTGGTGGAGTCGCCCGCCGCACCCGCCCGGTATCTGGCCGACGCCCTTGGGTCGGATTCTTCCTCGGTCTTCAGCCTGAGCACCATCTCTGCGGCCGAGTTCGGCCGCTACGACCCGCGCCGGTTCGCCACGGTTGTCATCACCGACGCGGCCGCGCTCAGTCGCCCGGACTGGACCCGGCTCGGGTTCTTCCTCCAATCCGGCGGCTCGGCCCTGGTCATGTTCGGCAATCCGCCTTCCGACTCGTCGCTGCTCGCCGGCCGCATCCGGGTTCTCGGGTTGTCACGGCCCGCCGGCTTCGTCTCCGTCACCTCCGTGGATACGACCCACCCGGTGCTGGAGATCCTGGGTGCCGCCGATCTGTCGGCTGCGCGGTTCTTCGCCCACGCACGGCTGGACCCGTCCGCAGGCCGAGTTCTTGCCCGGCTCTCTGACGGCGAGCCGCTGATGATTGACTCGGAGAATGGCCGGCTGGTCACGTGGGCGTTCACCGCCGTGCCCGAATTCACCGACCTCGTGTTCAAGGCCGCGTTTGTACCCTTGCTCCATCGGACACTGCTCTACCTTGCCAGCGGGGAGCTCCGTTCGGAGTGTGTAGTCGGAGATACCATCCGCGCGCCGGTCACGGGCTCGGGCCCGGTCACGGTCTCAACGCCCGGCGGGCGCGTGCTCGAAACGCCGGAACCGGGAATCGGCCGTCCCGAGGTCGTGCTCACTCGGACTGAGAAGCCTGGTATCTATCGAGTCGGTGACCGGCCGTATGCGGTCAACGTCCTTGCCGCCGAAGGCGATCTGGCCACGGCTTCGGCCGATGAACTCAGGAAGCAAGGCTACCGAATCTTGTTCACCGCCGCCAATCAGCAATCGCCAATCGCCAATCGCCGATCGTCCGACCTTTCCCCTCTCCTGCTCTGGCTCGCGGCTTTCGCCTTCGCGGCGGAACTGCTGCTGCTCGCGCTGTAGTAGCGGCAGTCAGGAGTTAGGCGTCAGGAGTGCTGCGGACGAAGTTGCAGGTCTGGGCTTTGCTGGGTCTGGCTGCTAACTGCTAGCTCAGCAGCTACAGGTACACGCCGGTGCGAAGGTAGTCCACGTAGCGATGGAAGATAGTCTCATCTTCCAGCAGCGCCACACGAGCGATAATCACGACGTTGGCTTCGGCGGTGACCTTCATGCCATAGGCCTGGTGCCCGGGTTCGCGCACCGTGAACCCGGCGTCATACACCTCCTCGGCCTTCTGGTAGCCACGACCGGTCACCTGCTCCATGAACCATGAGAGATTGTCGGCCACGGCACCGAGCGCGTGGATTGGCAGGACTCGTTGCCGCATGGGAATCCTGATGACCTCGCCGCCGGTGGCGCGCGCATCGACGGTTTCGGCCTGGTCGGTATCAACGAACTTGCTCAACAGGCTGAGTGACGACGAGTCCATGTGAGTAGGAATCTACCGATTGCCGGACACGGAGTCAAGAAAGGACGGTGCCACAGAGACAGAAGTCCGAAGTAGGAAGCTCGAATGACGATTGAAGTCCGAATCCCCCAACTCGTGTTTGCCTGCATTCGAGCTTGATTCGGATTTCGAGCTT
>CAZSUX010000181.1:0-5972 GCA_964610135.1 uncultured bacterium
GGAATGGAAGACCCGCTCGGCTGGGGCGTGCAGCTCCAGGCGCTCCGCGGCCGGGAGATCAAGGCCGGGAAGCTGACCGGGAAGCTCTACTACCAGGTCGGCCTGACCGGCTACGTACCGGACGTGCTGGCTAGCGTTGACGGTCTGACCACCGAACTCGACGTCAGCTCGGGCGGGGGCTGCGGCAAAGGTCACAAGGAATTCGTCCGCGTATCATCGGGCGGCCCATATGTTCGTTGCCGCATGAAATTGGGGTGAAACATGGACTTCAACAAGATCAAGGAAATCGTCGCCAGGACCGAGGGTCTTGCCGGCTGGTCCCTGCGTCGAACCGAGACCGAGGCGACCACGGTCATCCGCCTGCCCAGCATCTACACGACCCGCGAAGGCAAGTCTATCCGACAACCGAATCCGCACCCGCGAGAAGTCATCACCGCGCCGAGCGAGGAAGTCTGGGTGACCGCCTACTGCCGGCACACGGCCGACGGCAACGACTACATCGGCGAGGCAATCGGCCAGTTCTTGTCGGACGACGAAGCCGCGGTGAGTGAAACGCTGGCCGGGCTCATCGCCGCAGCGAGCGCACAACCGAACAAACCATACCCGCTCGTTGACAAGACCGCCGTCTACCCGCAGGTCGAGCTCGCCGACCACGAACTGCTCGAACTGTCACCGCCCGCGCTGCTCGCCCGGGTCCAACGGTTCTCGGAAGCGGTCCTGACCAAGGCTGCGCCCGAATTCGGCATCGAGGTATCGAACCTCGAGGTGTTCGTGAGGCAGACCCGCAATCGGATTGAGACCGGCTCCGGGGTCGCACTCGAGTATCCGTCGACCCTGGCCGACGCCGAAATCTGCTTCATCGCCCGCTTCGGTGACAATGTGGCCGAGCACACGGCCCGTCCGCACGCGCGCCGGCTCCGCGACCTCGATCCGGAAGTGCTGGTAACCATGGGCGCGGACCACGCGCGCGGTATCGCTCAGGCCGGCCCGCCCCCGCAGCACGCGGGCCCGGTCGTGCTTATGGGCGATGCGGCGCACGACTTCATGCTCCTGGACGCCCAACCGCTGTCCTGGCACTGCAACGGCCGCGCCATCTACGAGAAGATGTCGCGCTACGCCAAAGGAAAGCCGGCAACGGGAGACAAACCGCTCGCGGGAGACGCCGTGACGATCTTCTCGGATCCGCTCGTAGCGTTCGGCCCGGGCTCCCGCGTCGAAGGCGATGCTCAGCCCGCTCGCCGCGTCTGCCTGCTCAAGGACGGCTGCTACGACGAGATCCTCGGCGGCTTGCGCTACTATCACTACCTCGGCCTGCTCGAACAAGGCGAGCAACCGTCCGGCCCGGCGGGCAACACGGTCGTGCCGGCCGGACCGCATCGGACCGCCGAACTCCTTGGCCCCGGCCGGACGATAGTCATCAGGTCTTTCTCCGACTTCCGTGCCGACCCGACCTCGGGTGACTTCGCTTCCGAAATCAGGCTCGGCGAGGTACGGGAAGAGGAAACGGCGAAACCGTTCAAGGGCGGGCTGCTGATCGGCAACTGGTTCGCCGCGCTGGCCGACATCAAGCTGTCATCCGAGACCATGGCCCAGGACGGCTACTACGGCCCGTCCGCAATCCGCGTCGGCAACCTGCAGGTCGCCGGCTAGCCGCCCGGTTCGACCGTCCGGGGCCGGGGCCAACTGCGGAGAGCGACGACGCATCGGGCTCGCGCGCGAAGATAGTGCCGTGCTGCGATGGTGACTTCCGGTTCTTCTACCAGCGTGCGGAAAGACCGAGCCGGACCAGGTTCTCGTCGTAGTCCTGGTCAGACGCCTGCGGGTTGCGGAAGGCGCTGCGCCGGGCCTCGAGGTTGAAGCCGATGGCGTTGCTGACCCGCAACGGCGTCGAAAGCGCCAGGTTCAGCCGGCTCGTGCCCGAACCTCCGGCCGTGCTGGTCTGAAGCCCGACGGTGAAAGTCGGGTACAGCCACGGGGAGAGGAGCCCGGTGCCCGCGCTGAGGCTGTAGTTCCAGCCGGTCGAGGCGGAGCCGGTCGTGTTGCCCACCCGCCAGCTGAGGGATACCGGGACCCCCAGAGTGTGACCGGATGAGACGGTCATGCTGCGGCTGGCATAGGAACTCCGGGTCGCGGGATTGCGGTCGTCGTACGAGTTAAGCGAGAAACCGAGCGCAGGCGAGTGGTAAGTCCGGCCCAACCGAAATCCCCGGCTCAGGCCCGCAACCAACAGGTGAGTGCGATCGTCTACCCGGACCGACTCCGCGGCCGCGTTGCTCTGCCGGAAGGACGGCCGGTAGCTCACGGAGAAACGCGGCAGCCGGGGCGCACTGAGCACGACGCCGGAGGCAATGGACCGGGTCGTCGTCGTATACAGCTTGAGCCCGGACAGGTTATCTCGGCTCTGGCCGTAGCCCAAGTCAAGGACCAGGTCATTGCCCAGGACGGGCTGGACCACGGCCCCGGACAGGCTTTGCACGTCGGCAAGAAGATACGGGCTGCCCAGCGACCGGAAGGCCGGGCCGACGCGGCGGAAGGCGGCACTGAGCCTGCCTCCCGCCAGGAGTTCAAGTGCGGCCGATGCGTCCAGGGCGAAGTCGTGCTGGCTGGACAGCCGCGGCTGGACAAAGTCGGGAACCCAAAGGTTGTCGATCTCCAGCACCTCTGCCCGCAGGTCGCGGGAAAACTGCGAGCCAGCCACCTCGCCGGCCAGCGAGAAACGGTTGCCGAACAAACGCACCCCGAAATCGAGACTCGCGACCGTATTCCCTTTCGGCGTGATGATATCTATGCTGTCAACCGAGTCCGGCGGCAGCGGCCGGCGCCAGGCATAGACCGAGTCGTAGCTGTCCTGCGCCCGAACCAAGTTCAAGTTGACCGAGAAGCTGCCCTCCGGCCGCCCTGCCCCGACCCGCGCTGCGGACAGCATCTGGCGGAAGCTGGCCTCGGTCGTGTCCGACCCATTGACTGCCCGCCGGGTTTCGCCCATGGTCGCGGCCAGCCGGAACATACCCGGCGTGAGCGAGATGCCCGCGCCCCGCACCGGCTGGCCGTTGAGCGTGAGTGGCGAGTAGGTAGGCCGCACGTCAACAAGGCCCAAGTCGAACCAGCCCTTCCTAATGGTGGGGCTCAGCCGGTTGAACGACTGCCGCGTGCTCCGGTCCAGCGTGGAGATCGTAACCGGGCAGCGGACCTCGAAGCCGTATATGCCCAACACCGGGGCCAGGGCAGCGGTGCCGATCCAGGCGGGCCGGTTCTGAACTGCTCCGCTGATGCCGTCGTACTGGCCGGAGGTGTTCGCGCTGCCCGAAAAGCTCACCGGCCCGGCCCTGGCGGCGGCAAGAGCCAGCGCCAGGGCCGGAATGACGGCCAGGCTACTTGACTTCCACCCAGCCTTCGTCTTTGTCATAGCGGAAGGTTCCGTTCCTGGCCGGAATGACCTTGCCGTCTTCGCCCGGGACCTCCTCCCAGTCGGTCTTGGTGCTGTGCCACATTGTCTTCTGCATCCTCGAGAAGAAGTACTTGCACTCCTTTATCGGCTCGGGTACCCACCCCTTCGACTTCCCGACCCAGTGGAACATGCCGTTGTAGGCCTTCAGGTAGTTGCAGGGCTCGGGATCCGACACGCTGGTCCACTCCTTGCCGTTGGCGTGAATCATCTGTTTGTGCTCGTTGTCGTAGGCGTACGTACAGAAGGTCGGGTTAACCAGCACCCAGGAGTCGCCTTTCCCCCAGTGGAAGAGTCCGTTCACCGCCAGGCGACAATAGCAGAAGCGTTTCTTCCCCCGTTCCGGGCCTTGCCAGCCCTTTCCGGTGGAATGGTACATGCCGTTCTCGGCCTTTATCCAGTAGCAGAACGGGTAGGTCACTTCCGTGAACTCCTTGCCGTTGCCGTGGAACATCGTCTTCTGGTGCTCGCCGTAGTAATACTTGCAGAACTCGGGCTTGATCACTTCCCAGTTCGTACCGTCGAAGTGGCGCATGCCCTGCTCGGTCAAGATGTAGTTGCACTTCTTGGCGGTGACCGGACGCCAATTCGAACCCTCGGAATGGACCATACCATTCTCGGCCAGGATGTAGATACACTTCGGCCTTGTCACCTCGGTCCAGCCCTTACCATCGGCGTGGAATAGCCTGCCGCCCATGGGTGAGCTGAAAATGTAGGTGCACGACTCGGGCTTCACCGACTCCCAGCCCGTGCCGGTGGAGTGCCACATCCCGTTCTTGGCGTTGATGTAGTTGCACTTGTAGAACGTCTTCGGCCCTTCCCATTGGCCGCGGCCGAGGGAATGGTACATGCCGTTGTCCGCCATAAACCAGGTGCACTTGGGCTCGGCGGTGACCGGGGTCCAGCCCGTCGCGTTTGCGTGATACATCGTCTTCTGCTGCTTGGAGTAGAGATAGTGGCAGCTGTCCGGGGCTACTTCGACGGTGCCCGACCTGCCCAGGGAATGCCACATCTTGCCGTCCCCGCCGAGGTAGTAGGTACACGATTCGGCTTGAGCCACGGCCCCGAACACGAAGCCCCACACGTCGCTGGTGGCGATCAGGTAGCTCGGCGGGACGAGTGCCCGCACCTGCCAGCAGTAGGAACGGCCCGGCTCAAAGGGCTTGCCCCCGAGCGAGTACTGGAGTGACGGAACGTTTATTCCGCCTTGACGGAAGTGCGGGATGTTGTTCACTGCGTCGTACTTCGTCTGGCCAGCCATGATCTCGTAGACCGAGAACTCGTAGCCAAGGCCGGGCATGGGCAGGGAGATGGCCCAGTTGAAGAACTGGTCCGGCGCGTCTATCTCGGAGGCGTCCGGCGGCGAGACTAGCTCAAGCTGGGGATAGCGGACCTGATGCGGGACCGAGTCCGCGCCGAGAAGCTGGGGCTCGGGTCCCATCGAGTAGACGTACACCTTCAGCCAGTAGTCCCCTTCCGGAAACAACCCGGTCTGCCCGATCAGCCCTTCGTACTCCGGTAGAAACCACTTCTCCTTGATTGGGGGGATGTGTCCGGCATTGTAGCTGTTCATGCCGGGCTGAAGTTCGAACGGTTCGGTCGTCACGCGGCCGATGGGGCCGTGGGTCTCCTCGGTTGCCTCGCCCCTGACCCACACCGTCAGCGGCTCCGGTGACGTGATGGTGACGGCGCACAGGTCCTCGACGCCCAGGGTGAAAGGCGGCGGGACCTCCTTGTGCACCTGCAACTGGCCGAATACCGCCGCCATCGGCAGCAGCATCGCCAGCACGACTCTGGTACTAGCTGGTTTCATGTTGGTCCTCCTCTGCCGGACAGCATATAACTTCGCGACCTGCTCGTCAAGAGTTATCCGTGCCCCTAGTGTGCATCCACGTCCCGGGGCAGGCCTGCCCGCGCGCAAATAGGCGCCCCGCCCGGATTTCCGCGAGGGCACGAGCGGAAGGCGGGTTGGCGGCTGAGAGCGACGCATGCAGAAGCAGCCTGCCCGGAGCCGGCCAGCCGGCGGAAGCGGACGCCGCTGCTCACCTCAGCCCCTAATCGTTCCGGCCCTCCCGCGCCTGCACGCCGCGGCCAGAGCGAGTGAAACGAACCACCTCGTTTCTGAACCCGTCCGTTTCGTGTCTTCGTGGCATCCCCGTCGGTTTCGGAGGGTGACAAAACTTAACTTGACATGGGTGATTTTCCAGTTAGCATATCGCGTCGGTCGCAACGGGGGCCTCGCCACCGACGTACCGCAAGATATGGCCCCATAACCGCTTGTGTCCCGTTCAGGTCCTATGAGTTCGTGAGCGTCGTATCACCGGTCTCCTAGTCCCGCAACGATCCAAGCACAACATGTCCGGAGGTTCTATAATGGGTACGCGCGTTTTCGTTGGGAATCTTCCCTTCAGCGCAACCGAAGACCAGCTCAGCCAGCTGTTTGCACCGCATGGCGAAGTTGCGTCAGTCAGTATAGTGAAAGACAAGTTCACGGACCGTTCCCGGGGATTTGCGTTCGTCGAGATGA
>CAZSUX010000182.1:0-5882 GCA_964610135.1 uncultured bacterium
GCATAGCCCAGGCCGTCGCCGCCGACGCCCATCTGTTCCATAGTCGCGGTTGCCTTTGCGGTCAACTCCGCTTCGGAGAGGCGAGTCAGGTCCGGCCGTTCCTTCTTCACGTATGCAGTCCGTGCTGCCGTGATCCACCTCCGTCCGCGTCCCGGGCCATGGCGGAGTATCCAGAACATGAATCCGGGCAGCTTGAACAGCATCTTGATCGGGCTGACTTTGATGTCCGGCAGGTCGTCGGCCGCGAGCGCGAGTTTGGCGCGGTCCTCGGGTTTGAGGTTCTGGCCTCCGAACATCTGAGCCTGACTCATGCGGCCGGCGAACGGCATCCTGCGCACCATCCCGGTGAACGTGTTCAGGTTCATGTAGATGCGGCCGGCGACGTTGTCGAAGAGCGGGTTCTCGCCCATCGAGATGCCGATGCGCTCGATGATGCCGCCGAGCAGCTTGCCAACGTAGTCGCCGACCGTTGACCAGACCATAGGCGTGAGCACGCCGGGCAGAACTTCGGCCGCATTGGTAGTGGACCAGACCTGGCGGTCTTCCCACGACTTGGCTTCAGCGGTCCCGGTCCGGCAGTGCGCCCCGTCGAGGGTCGTAATCGGGCGCGACTGGAGGATGAAGAGGTTGGGGCCGGCCATGGCCCACTCGATGTCCTGCGGAGCACCAAAGACCTTCTCGGCCTTGAGCGCAAGGCGGACCAGCTTCCGCGCGGACGCGTCAGAGATTGAGGGTCTGTCGGTGCGTGCCGGTGGCACTAGTTGCTCGACGGGCGAACCGGTTGGGGAGAAGGCCGTTTCGACGGACTTGGTGGAGATGGAACGGTCCACGATGTGCAGGTTGCGGCGGTCAATCCCGAAGCGGTCCGGCGTGACCTTGCCCGACACGAGCGCTTCGCCGAGGCCCCAGCAGCTTTCAACGACGACGTGTTCCCGGCTGCCTGAGACCGGGTCGGCCGTGAAGACTACGCCCGCCGCATCGGCGGCGACGAGTTGTTGCACGATTACGGCCATGGCTGCTCGGTCGTGTTCAAATCGGTTCTGGGCGCGGTAGTCGAATGCCCGCTCGGTCCAGAGCGAGGCCCAGCAGCGTTTGACGAGCTCGACGCAGCCGTTGACGTCGGTCGCCCGGAGATAGGTATCGTAGAGCCCCGCGAATGAATGGCCGGGTAGGTCCTCAGCCGTGCCGGAGGAACGGACCGCGATGAGGGGCGTTCGGAGCCGCTTGAAGGCAGCGCGGATTTCGGCTGCCGCTTCTGGAGCCAGCTCGGCAGAAGAGATGAGTTCGCGGATTGCGGCGAGGCGTTGGCCTCTGCGGCCCCTGTCCGACAGTGCGCGTTCCGGCTTGCTGAGCCGCAGCGTGGAGACGTGCGCGCGATAGGCCTCGGCCGTGACGCAGAAGCCCTCCGGTACCGGCAGGCCGGCCCGCATCAGCGTGGCCAGGTTCAGCGCCTTCGCGCCAACCAGCGCGCCTGCGTTGGGCGGTACTCGCCGGAGGGAGATGACTCTCACAATCGTATCCACTTGTCAGTATGGCGACGCCGCATCTACTGTCAACAAGCCCGGGCGTGCCCGGAGTTGCGCGGGGGAGTCGGATGAGCTAGACTTTCTCTCGCCCGGCGTCTTTCCGGTAGGACTGGAACCGGGTGGGGACGCGACCAAGTTCGTGGTCGTGGCATGAAGATCCAGATTCACGGATGGCGCGGGCCGCGCGCCCAAAGAGGAACAACAATGAAGAATGCAGTAATCGTAGCGCTCCTGTTGGCAGCCGCGGCATTCGCGGCCAATCCATTCCGTCCCACCCGCAGCGGTAGCTTCGCGCCGCAGACGAACCCGGAGGACTTCCGGGTCGGGTTCTGGGACAGCCGGAAGTTTGACCCGCTGAGCGAGCGGCCGCCGCTCCCGGGCGGACTCCAGGTTGATGAGTATGATGGCGATGGAACCGGCTATTACCTCGTGCAGTTCGGCGGGCCGGTGTACGGCTCGCAGATTGGCCGTCTGCAGCGGGCGGGCGGCCAGTTCCTCGGCTTCCATTCGCGCTACCTGTCGTTCGTGAAGATGGACCGCGCCGTTGCGGGAGAGGTGGCGGCGCTGCCGTTCGTGCGCTGGGTCGGCATCTACCAGCCCGCGTACAAACTCTGGTCGCGAACTCTCGCCGAGGCCGGCTTCGGCCGAGTCTCGGTCGTGCTGTTCTACCCCGAAGACATCGAGGCGGCCAAGGCCGAGCTCGAAGCGATGGGTCTGGCCGTTGTCCGCACCGGCGTTTCCGAGGCGATGAAAGTCATCGAGGTCGACTGCTCGCGTGGCCAGCTGGCCGCGGTCGCGCGGCTAAACTGGGTCTTCTCGATGGAGGAATGGCACGCGCCCGAGCCCGAGAACGTGGACTGCCAGTGGGTCGCGCAGGACTGGACCGAGAACCAGCGTACTGTCTGGGCAAACGGCCTGTTCGGCCAGGACGAGATCCTCGGCTGGACCGACACTGGGCTCGACCCCGACCACTGGGCATTCTATGACCCGCTGGTTGCCATCACCGACACCGGTGAGTTCCCGACCCACCGCAAGGTCGTTGTGTACAAGCACTACCCGCCTGCAAGCGGAGTCGGCGACCAGAACGGGCATGGTACCCACGTTGGTGGCACGATGGCCGGCAACGACTCGGTCAACGGCGGCGCGAGCCTGAACGATGGCCACTGCAAGCAGGCAAGGCTTGTCCATCTCTCCCCGATTCCGCAGCCGCCGGGCGACGATTTCACCGTGCCGCTGAACATGATTACGAACGACCTCAACAACCCGGAACTCCGGCCCAGCACCATCGGCAACTCCTGGTGGACCGGGACCAAGGGGCAATACTCGAATGCCGCCGCGACGTTCGACCGGTTCTCCTGGAAGAACAAAGACATCCAGACCATCAAGTCGTGCGGCAACCAGGGCCATACGTCGCAGCACCAGATAACCGAGCCCGGAAACGCGAAGAACATCCTCGCGGCCGCAGCGCTCCAGAACGGCACGAGCGCTACGTCGCTCTCCAGTTTCTCGTCGTCCGGCCCGGCACCGGACGGCCGCATCAAGCCTGACATCTCGATACCCGGAGAAGAGATCATGTCCGTGCGGGCCAACACGCAGAACACCTACGTCTCAATGAGCGGAACGAGTATGGCCAGCCCGGCCACCAACGGCTGCGTGGGGCTCTGCCGCAGCTACCTGCGCAAGGGCTACTACCCGTCGGGCACTGCGACGCCGGCCGACACCTGGGGCTACGTATCCAGCGCCATCCTCAGGGCAATGATACTCGTCTCGGCCGACCCGAACGTCGAGAGCTATGTTGTGCCGAGCGACCACATCGGCTGGGGACGGGTTGATCTCGACTCGGTCCTCTTCTTCGCCGGCGACACGCGCAAGCTGCTGGCGTACGACGATACGACCGGGTTGGCGACCGGGGACTACAGCGAGTTCGCGTTCGACGTGTACGACTCGACGATATCGCTCCGCGTGGCGGTGGTCTGGACCGACACTGCGGCTGCGTCCGGCGCGAACCCCGCGCTCATCAACAACCTCGACTGCCAGTTGACCGCGCCGAACGCCGACTTCTACAAAGGCGACCTCTATGACAGTGGGCAGTCCATCCTCAACCCGAGCGGGGATTTCGACAACAAGAACCCGCTTGAGATGTTCCGCGTCAACCAGCCGGACTCGGGGCGGTGGATGCTGCGGGTGTCGGCGCAGAACGTGGTCACCGAACTCCAGCCCTACGCGGTCGTCATCACCGGCGCGGTTAAGTTCGGCGACTTCCATGACGTGGGAGTCAGGAGCATCGTGGCGCCCGCAGACAGCGTTGACTCGGGCGCGGTCGTGACTCCCAGGGCGGTGGTCAAGAACTTCGGGACGTTCGAGGAGACCTTCCCGGTCTGGATGAACATCGGTACCGGCTACTCCGACTCGGTCGAGGTCACACTCGCGGCCGGGATGGCCGACACGGTCGACTTCGCCGACTGGGCCGCGGATTCGGTCGACATCTTCGACATAGCGTGCTTGACCGCGCTCACGGGCGATGAGAATGCGGCCAACGACACGCTGGCAGGGGCAGTTGTCGTATGGCCGTTGAGCGGCATCCAGGAACAGGGCAAGCTGCCCACCGTATTTGCGCTTGACCGGGCCCGGCCGACGCCGTTCTCCGGCAGGACCACTATCAGGTTCAGCATTCCGCGCACGACCCATACCAGCATCTGCGTCTACTCCGCCACCGGCGCTTTGGTTCGGGTCCTCTCCGCTCCCCAGCCCCTAGCCCCCAGCACCTATTCCCTGGTCTGGAATGGCCGCGACGATAGAGGCGCAACCGTATCGCGTGGCGTCTACTACTGTCGCATGGCCGCGGGCGAGTTCCGGGCGATGAAGAAGCTTGTGAAGCTCGACTAGCGCCCTTCCTTCCTTTCTCTGCGCGGGCGGGGTTCTTCCCCGCCCGCTGTGTTCCTCCATACTTGGCGGTCTTGGCGTCCTGGCGGTTTCACTCCGGTTTCCGGGATCCTGGTCGGAATCCTTGGTACCTTTGTGTCTTTGTGGTGGGAGATTCGCGTGCCGGTTGCGGAATCTGTGTTCATCCGTGTCCATCCGTGGTTGACTCATGTTCCCGGGTTTGACAAGTCCGGGGCCGCGGCTATGCTCAACCGCATGATGCAGCCCAAACCCAATACCGCCGCAATCAACATCACCAAGGGCGTGGCGCTCGCAAGCGAGTTGGAGATCGCCACGTCGTTCGCGGCGCGCTCCAAAGGGCTGCTGGGGCGAGCCGGACTCAAGCCCGACACGGGCCTGCTTATTGACCCATGCTCGTCGATCCATATGTGGTTCATGCGCTTCCCGATAGATGTGGTCTTCCTCGACAAGAAGAACCGTGTCGTCGGTCTTCGTCGTAACCTGAAGCCGTGGGGCATGGCCGGGTCCTGGCGCGGAGCCAAGACCATCGAACTGCCGGTCGGCATCATCGCATCAACAAGAACACAGGTCGGCGACATCGTCGCCTTCCAGACCACCGCCGCGAAGACCTGAAGGTATCAACCACAGATGCACTGTCGGACAGGGGACGCCGAGGCCAACGCGGATACTCGTCGCCCGGACCCGGCAATGGAGAACCGCCAAGGACGCCAAGAACGCCAAGGCTCCGAACTCCGGACTTCTGCATTCTGGTCTCTGGCTTCTGATTTCTGGATTGTCCGACGCCTCGGCTCAACGGCGGTTGTTGACAGCGTCGGAGGCGGAGTACAATAGTACGTCAGTAGATAGCTTCACAGTCCGGGTTTACCCAAAGGAGGTACTGTGAATATCCGCCGTGCTCGTGTTCCGCACAACCGTAGCGCCCATACCCACAACCGGGCCGGATGCCCCTTAGCACTGCTGTTGGCGATTTGTTGCTGCGTGTCGGCATCTGGCGCACAGTGGTTGGAGACCACAGTCTGGCTGCCGGACTCGTTCGGTGGGATGCCTGCCCCAAAGTGCCTGGTATGCGACTCTGCCGACAACACCGTCTACGTTGGCGGTGGTGCCTGCGTGATTGCGATTGACTGCGCGACCGTTGAGAAGACTGCCCGAATCCAAGTCGACTCGGACGCGGTCGCGCTGTGCCATAACACGCTCAACGACGAGGTCTATTGCGCCAACAACGGTAGCGCCAACGTGACAGTGATTGACGGCGGTACCAACGGAGTCATCGCCACCGTGCCCGTCGGCCTCTCACCCCTTGCCCTCTGCCACGACCCACAGAACAACAAGGTCTACTGCGCCAACAACGGTAGCGCCAACGTGACAGTGATTGACGGCGGGACCAATGAGGTCATCGCTACCGTGACTGCAGATAGCGGTCCTTGTACTCTCTGCTACAACTCTACGAAT
>CAZSUX010000183.1:0-5769 GCA_964610135.1 uncultured bacterium
GGACAAGACCATCCGGTTCCAGCTCTCGTTCGAGGTAGTTCCCGAGTTCGAATTGAAGGACTACGTCGGCCTCGCGCTCAAAAAGGAAGAACCGACCGGGTTCGACGCGGAGTTCGAGCGCCGGCTACAGGAACTGCGTGAGAAGTGCGCGACCTTCAAACCGGTCAGCCGGCCGGCCCAGGAACACGACTTCGTCGTGGTTGACTACAAGACATTCGTCGGCGATGCCGAAACGGGCAAGCCTCGCACGAACGTGATGATGGAACTTGGTGACGCGATGAATTCGGCCGAGGTCAATACGGCGCTGGTCGGCGTCCGGCCCGGCGAAGAGCGCACCGCGACGGCCACGTTCCCGGCCGACCACTCGGACAAGAACCTCGCCGGCAAAACCCTCACCTACAAGTTCACGGCCCGGGACGTGAAGGAACGCATTCTGCCCGAAGTTAATGAGGAATTCGCCACCGACCTCGGTTTCGAGAACATGGACAAGCTTCGCATCGAGATTAACGAGTCCATCCTGGCCGACCGGCACCGCCTGACCCAGAACGGGCTGAAGAACCAGGCCTTTGACTTCCTCACCGCCGAGCACCAGTTCGAGCCGCCCGAGTCATGGGTTGAGTCGTCGCTCGACCGCCTGCGCACCCAGTACGACCTGCCCGAGGACGAGGCGACGCGGGACAAGCTGATGCCGGTCGCACAGAAGTGGGCAAAGTTCGACTGCATCGTGGCCCGGATTGCCGAAAAGGAAAGCATCACGGTATCCGAGGAAGAACTGAAGGAGCAGGCGCGGGAACTGGCCGAGGAATCGAAGCGGCCGGTTGAGGACGTCGAGTCGATGCTCGACACCGCGGTCTACAAGAACCAGCTCCTGCGTGAGAAAATCCTGCGCCTCATTGTGGACAAGGCGAATGTCAGCTAACCCTGCCGAACCCGGATTCAGAATACATGCTGAGGAACCAATGGAGGTACCTGTGTTGATTCCAATGGTCATCGAACAGACCGGCCGTGGAGAGCGTGCGTACGACATCTACTCCCGGCTGCTGAAAGAACGTATCATCTTCCTGGGCTCACCGATTGACGACAACGTCGCCAATCTCATAGTCGCCCAGTTGCTCTTCCTTGAGGCCGAGGATTCAGAGAAGGACATCAACCTGTACGTCAACTCGCCGGGCGGCGTCGTCTCCTCCGGCCTCGCCATCTACGACACGATGCGCTACATCAAGGCCAAGGTCTCGACCACGTGCGTCGGCGAAGCGGCCTCGATTGCCGCACTCCTGCTCGCCGCCGGCGAGAAGGACAAGCGGTTCGCACTACCCAATGCCAGGATAATGATTCACCAGCCTTCGGCCCACGGTATCTCCGGCCAGGCCACGGACATCGAGATTCACGCCCGGGAGATACTGAAGCTGAAGGAAGAGCTGTCGAAGATTATGGCCAAACACACCGGCCAGCCGCTCGAGAAGATTCTCGAAGACTCGGACCGCAACTACTTCATGTCGGCGGAAGAAGCCAAAACCTACGGCCTGATTGACGACGTAATCGAGAAGCGGAAGTGACCGAAGGCCCGAGGCGGCGGCGGACGGTCCGCAGCCGCTGTTCGTTCTGCGGCATCGAAGGCAGCCCGGAGGTGAAGCTAGTCCAGGGCCGGACCGGCCGCATCTGCGAACGCTGCGCGGTGACGGTATCCGGCCTCTTCGTCCAGCAGAAGAGCGCAACCCCGCCTCAGCCGCCGGCAGCCGTTCCCAAGCCGGCCGAAATCAAGGCCTTCCTCGACGAGTACGTCATCGGGCAGGAACACGCCAAGAAAGTCATCTCGGTCGCGGTCTACAACCACTACAAGCGGGTCTTCTCGCACCGGACCGATATCGAAGTCGAGAAGTCGAACATCCTGCTCATCGGCCCGACCGGCGTGGGTAAGACCCTGATTGCCGAAACCCTGGCCCGGTTCCTCCACGTCCCGTTCTCAATCTCGGACGCCACGCCGCTGACCGAGGCCGGCTATGTCGGCGAGGACGTCGAGAATATCCTGCTGCGCCTGATCCAGGCCGCGGGCGGCGATGTACGAAAGGCCGAAACCGGGATTATCTACCTGGATGAAATGGACAAGCTGGGCAGGAAGACCGACTCGCCGTCGATTACCCGTGACGTGTCCGGCGAGGGCGTCCAGCAGGCCCTGCTGAAAATCCTCGAAGGATCGATTGCCAGCGTGCCGCCGCAGGGCGGCAGAAAGCACCCGGAGCAGCAGTACATCCCGATCGACACAAAGCACATTCTGTTCATCTGCGGCGGGACGTTCGACGGTCTCGAACGGGTCGTCGAGCACCGCATCCGCTCAAGCACCCTCGGGTTCGGCGCCGACATCTCCGAACGCAGGCAGCGGACCTGCGACGAACTACTGCCGCTGGTCGAGCCGGACGACCTGGTGAAGTATGGCCTGATACCGGAGCTGGTCGGGCGGTTGCCGGTCATCGCCGGGCTGCACAGCCTGTCCAAGGAAGCGCTGGTTGACATACTGACCAAACCGCGCAACTCCCTCACCCGTCAGTTCGCCTTCTACTTCGAAGTTGAGGGAGTGAAGCTGACCTTCACGCCGGAGGCGCTCGGGGCAGTGGCCGAGACCGCCGCCGCGCGCAAGACTGGCGCTCGTGCTCTGCGTGCGGTCCTGGAAGAGACGATGCTCAACATCATGTTCGAGCTCCCTTCGCGCCCGGAAATCGAGGAATGCATCATCACTGCCGCGACCGTGAAAGAGAAACAGCCGCCCGAGTACGTGCCCAGGCGGCTGCAGCGCAAAGCTCAGTAGCTATCCGCTAGATCCTCGTCCTCACTTCTGCATTCTGACTTCTGACTTCTGAATTCTTTCGCCCGCCTATCCCTCCGCCTCAAACTGGTCTTTGCTGGCCCCGCACACCGGGCAGACCCAATCCTCCGGCACCTTTTCAAAGGGCGTCCCGGCTGGAACGCCGCTATCCGGGTCTCCGGCCGCCGGGTCATACACGTATCCGCATACCTGACAGATGTACTTCTTCATCTTCTTGTTCCTTTCGACACTCTCAACGCTCTTCGTGACCATCGACGCCGCATAGGTCGGCGCGTTCTTGCCGGTCTTGCCGCCCTTGATCTCGTGGTAATAGGCGTAGGTCAATGGTACGCCCGACCGCACCAGCTCGCTCGCTACCACATCGGCTATGAAGATGGTGTGCGAGCCGCAGTCGACCGCGGTCCTGACCTTGCCCTCGATCACTGCCAGCGTGTACTCGGTCAGCAGCGGGCAACCGGTCACCCCGTCCCGGAACTGCGCGTGGTCGAACTTGTCATAGTCGCGGCCGGTGTGGAATCCGAATATGCCGATAAACGACAGCGGCGTTTGCTGTTCCAGCACCGATACCGCGAACTGCCCGGTCCGGGCAATAAACTCGTGCGTCAGGTTGGCCTTGCTGACGCTAACCGAAACCTGGCAGGGCGCGCCCGCGACCTGGACGACCGTGTTGACGATGCACCCATTCCTTCGGTCCCCGTCCCGTGCAGTCACGACGTACAGACCATAGGTCAGCACGTTGAGTGCAGCCAGGTCGACCTTGGCCCGGTCGATCTCGCAGTGGGCGCCGGTTCCGGCCTGCTCAATCATCTGCCAGCCCTCTCGCCCAGCTTCTCGGCAATGGCCTTGCCGAACTCCCGACACTGACTGAGCGCGGTCGCATCCGGCACGAACTTCAGCTTCAGGGCCGGCGCTGCCAACTCCACACCCATCTGTCGGAGATACTCTTCGATTTGGGCGGTTGCCTCACCGCTCCAGCCGTACGACCCGAAAGCCGCGCCGATGAGATTCTTCGGCTTCAGACCCTTCGCGTAGGTCAGGACGTCGGCCACCGTCGGGAACATGCCGTTGTTGAGGGTCGGTGAGCCGACCAGCAGCGCGCCGGCGCACAGCAACTCAGTCATCACGTCGGCCCGCGTGCTGCCGTGCAGCGGCATCATGCAGACATCGGTGCCGGCCTCGGCCATCGCGTCGGCAATCGTGCGCGCCATCAGGCTCGTGCTCTGCCACATCGTATCGTAGGTGATAATCGCCCGGTTTTCCGGCTTCTGCTCCGCCCATTTGGCGTACCAGCCAAGAAGTGTGCCCAGGTCCTTCCGCCATATCGGCCCGTGGTCCGGGGCAATCGTCTTGATGCTGATACCCAGTTTGCCGACCCTATCCAGCAACTTGAGCACCAGTGCTGAGTACGGAAGCAGGATATTGGCGTAGTACTTCCGGCCTTCGTACAGCATGTCCGCCGGGTCGGTCTCATCCGCGAACCGCTTGCCCGTGGCGAGGTGCATGCCGAACCCATCCTGCGAAAAGAGCAACTCGTCCTCGGCCAGGTAGCTGACCATCGAATCGGGCCAGTGGAGCATCTTCGTTTCGAGAAAGGTGATATTCAGACCGCCGAGCTTGAGCGTCTCCGCGTCCTTCACCGGCGTTATCTGGTGGTTGTGGTGCAACTGGGCCGCGAGGTTCTGCACGCCCATCTGTGACGCGTAGACCCTATCCGGCTTGATTATGTCAATCACCTGCGGGAGAGACCCGGAATGGTCCATCTCCGCGTGCTGAGAGATTATCACCTTCACGTTCGCCGCGTCGGTGACCGACGCCACCCGCGCGAGCATCTCGTCCCGGAACGGCGCCTTGACTGTATCAATCAGCACCGGGTACTCGCCCATCACCAGGTAGGCGTTGTAGGTAGAGCCGCGCCCGGTCGAATAGCCGTGGAAGTCCCGCAGGCCCCAGTCAACCGCGCCGACCCACCAGACGTGCTCACTGACCCTGACCGCGGAGAAACCCGAACTGCTCATACGTATCCTGCGGGTGAGGCCTACGCCCCGGCCGCGGCACCCATGGCGTAGAGCGCAGTCAAATCCGGCGCCAGCACGAACGTCCGTGTGCCGAGCTCGCGGTCAATCATCAGAATGCCGCGGCCCTCGTTGCCGACCAGTCTCAGATCCTGCACTATCTTGGACGAGTTGGCCTCCTCTTCGACTTGCTCGTCAACGAACCACTGGAGCAGCGTCGTGGAACCGTGGTCGCCTTCGGCCTGAGCCAGCTTGACCAGACCGTCGATCTTGGCGGTGATGAACTGCTCGTGCTCGTAGGCGGCCTCGAAGGCGGCCAGGGGCGACTTCCAGTCCTGCGGTGGCATCGCCAGGGGATGAAACTTCACGTGCCCGCCCCGCTCCACGATATGCTTGTAGAACCGCATAGCATGGGTCACTTCTTCCTGCACCTGGGTCCGCATCCACGTACCCATGCCGGCAAATCCCTCGGCGTCGAAGTACGCGGCCATCGACAGGTAGATGTAGGCTGACTCCAGCTCGAACTTGATCTGCTCGCCGAAGGCCTCTTCCATCTTCTTCGGAATCATCGTCCCTCCCTTGGTCCCGAGTCGCCATTCGTCATTCGACATTCGACATTCGACATTTCGTCATGCCCCTTTCCACAGGCCGTGGACGTTGCAGTACTCGCGGGCGAAGACCTCTGCGGCCTCGACCGAGAAGAGCGCCTCGGGCGCCTGCCCTGGGCTCAGGAACTGCCGGTACGCCTTGTCGCCGGCCACGAGTTCAATCCACTCGATGAAGTGCTTCTCCTCCATCGGGTGCGGCACGCTGCCGACCTTCACCTTGTAGCCGCCCGCGACCTTCTCGATCACCGGGACGTGCTTCTCTTTCGCCGCATCGGTCGTGTTCTCGACCAGCAGCTTCATCGGCTTGCCGCAGCAGACCAGTTGCCCG
>CAZSUX010000184.1:0-5758 GCA_964610135.1 uncultured bacterium
GCAGATGAGCGAATGGCGGTGCAAGAGCAGGGCGGCTCACAAGCCACGCATTCTCGTTCAGATGCAGTCACATGTGTGGTGAACGGCCGGAGGCACGGAAGCTGCTCTCATCGGCAGCGGGAAAGAAGCCGCAGTCGGACCTGCTATTGACTATTGTAGGCCGGCGGCTATTCTGGCGCAACCTGTAAATGCTGCAAGGGGCTGCACCCAACGGGGACTGCCCTGGAAACTCGAGGCCTACAAGATGCCAGCGACAGGCCGGGTTTGAATGTCCGAGGGGATGACCGCGGGCGTGCGTACGCCCTATTGGAGGATACATGGGCGGGATTCCAGACCGCTATCCGAGACGTTCGATGGCGCAGAATGCGCCATGTAATCGCAGGTTCATGACCCACAGACAATCCGTGGGGCCGGTGCTCCTGTGCGCGGTGGCGCTGGTTCTGGTCGCGGGCATCGGGCAGGCCCAGTCTACACCTGACACAATCTCGCCGCGAGATTCGCACGGGCCGACCTGGAATGATGTATGTAGCTTGAGCGTAGACGGTACGTTCGGACGCTGGGCGGTGGGCGACAGTGGAAGGGTGCTCAGGATGGCAGACGGCGACAGCTCAGTGGGATACGTCATTGGCAGGGGCCAGTTCGACCTCTGCAGCGTCTCGTTTGCCGACGTGAACCACGGCTGGATCGTCGGGAACAAGCGCGATGAACCTGACCGAGGAAGTGGTATCATATTCTCGACCAAGCGAGGCGGCAACGGAGCGACAGATTGGGTCTGGTCCTGCCCCGTGGTTCGGCCCGACGTCAATGTGCCGCTTCTGAAGATCCAGGCCATGGACATCCGGCATGTCTGGGTGACCTGCGGTGACGGGTACATGCTCTATACGAACGACGGAGGAGCACGCTGGGCTGTGACTTCCAACCATCCGGGGCTTGGCGAGTCGGGCACTATCGGGAGCGACCATGAGAAGTGAGAAGTACACGGGACAAATGGCACTAGCTACTCTCCTATCCGTGGCGCTGCTGATTGTCCCCGCATACTCTCTGATTACGCAGGACATCGACATCATCTGGACGATTCCGGGGGACACATCGCTTTCTGCATTCGGGGCGTCGCTTGCCAGTGGCGACGTGAACGGTGATGGTATCCCTGACATCCTTGCTGCGTCGGACTCGCTAGACTGGGAACATGAAGGTTATCGAGGAATGGTCAACATCTACTACGGCAACCACGTTGGCAGCACAGTGCCGGACCTTGTTCTGAGAAGCCCCGTGTTGAAAGGCTCGAACAGTCCTAATCTGGCCTGCGGTGATCTGAATGGTGATGGCTATGCAGATGTTGCCGTGGGTGAAGAGATGGCGGACCATGGCGGCGGAACATGCACGGTATTCATGGGCGGCAATCCGATGGACACGACTCCCGCCTTCATCATCTATGGCAAGAGCTCTTGGTGGCTCAACTTTCACTTCGGGTGCGATGTGTCGATTGGTGACGTGAACGGCGACGGCCATGATGACTTGGCGGTGGGCGCATATTCTACGGCGGAGAGCCCCGGAGACCAGGGCACGGGAAGAGTCTACGTATTCTACGGAGGCGCGACTTTTGACACGATCCCAGATGTAGTCCTGAGAGGCGGCCACGACGGCTATTATGAAGGATTCGGCATACGGGTCTCGGCCGAAGGCGACTTCGACCATGACGGGTTCCACGACCTCTGCATCGGAGCGTGGGTATATGGCTCTGATGCAAGGGGTCGAATATACGTCTACTACGGCGGAAACCCGATGGACACCAGCTACGACATGGCCATGTCGGGAGAGGGGCCAGGTCAGAAGCTGGGTTTCGACAAACCCGGCGCGCTAAGTACACAAGGTGATTTCGACTATGCTGTCGAGGGTTGCGAGCTCTGGTCAGATGGAGGAGGCAGCCAACGCGGCAAGGTCTACATTCACGAAGGAGGCAGACCGATGGACAGCATCCCCGACATATCGCTGCTCGGTCCGCAGGCGCCCTGCGACCTCGGTGTCTCGGCACAGTCGGCCGGCGATGCTACCGGCGACGGCAACGACGACCTCGTCGCCGGGGCGCCCGACGTGCACCCGCCCTACCTGGCGGGCGCAGCCTACTTGTGGGAAACGGGGGGTCACTTCGACACGGTGCCGGATGCGTGGATGCTCGGAGAGAGTGAGTGGCAGCTCGTAGGGTTTGAGACCTCTACGGCCGGGGACCTCGATGGCGACGGTCGGTCTGAGTTCATGGTCTCGAACTATCCCAGTGATGAGCCGACGTACGTCTGGGTCTGCAAATACACGGGCAGCGGTGTCGAGGAAACGCCGAGCGCCGATGTGCGAGCGACGAACCGAGTACCAACCATCGCCGGCGGCGTTCTCTTGCTTCCCGAGGGGGTTGGCGGTGAGCGGTTGACGGTGTGCGCCCATCTGCTGGACATCAGCGGGCGGAAAGTGATGGAGCTTCGGCCGGGCGCGAATGACGTGAGCGTCCTAGCGCCCGGTGTCTACTTCGTCCGCGAAGCACCGGCCCTAACACAAGCGCTGGCGGTCCGTAAGGTAGTAGTCACTAGGTAGACGCAAGATGACACAGAGCAGCGGGCATCAGCAGATTTCCAGGAACAGCTTGAATTGGAGGCTAAGATGCGTGGAATAACGCACGCGATGGTCGGCAGCCTGTTTCTTGTCGTCCTGGCGGTGACGCCAGCCTTGGCAGAGGATGCCAGTGACGACCCGAACGGGCCCAAGTGGAACGACGCATGTAGCTTGGCGGTAGGCAGCAGCCACATACGCTGGGTCGTCGGAGATAGCGGTCGGGTACTCAAGATGGTGAACGGCGAGGCGTTCGTCGAATACGTGCTCGGCAAAGGGCAGTTTGACCTGCTGAGCGTTTCCTTTGCCGACGCGAACCATGGCTGGATTGTCGGCTTCAAACGGGATGAACCCAACCGAGGACGTGGCGTCATCTTCTCGACCAGGCGAGGCGGCGACCACGCCACGGATTGGATCTGGTCCTGTCCCGTGGTCCGGCCCGACGTCAATGTGCCGTTTCTGAAGGTCCAGGCCATGGACATCCGGCATGTCTGGGTGACCTGCCGCGATGGGCACCTGCTCTGGACCAATGACGGCGGTGCGCGCTGGGCGGTGACTGCCAAACACCCAAGGCCTGCGGTGCGAGGAACCACCGGGAGCGACCATGAGAAGTAAGAGGCAGACCGTAGCGCTGGCACTAGCCCTTGCACTATTCGGGCTGCCCGCTTCGGCGCACGCGTTGATAACTGAGGACATCGACGTCATCTGGACGATTCCGGGAGACGTCTCGCTCTTCGCGTTCGGCGCGTCTCTCGCAAGCGGCGACGTGAATGGGGACGGGATTCCAGATATCATGGTTGCGTCGGACACGATTGACCCGGAGCAGCCCGATCCTCATCGAGGGGTCATCGACATCTACAATGGGGATCACGTCGGCGACACAGTGCCGGACCTTGCCCTGAGAAGTCCTGTGTGGAAGGGCTCGAACACTCCCCACCTGGCTTGCGGCGATCTGAATTGCGACGGCTTTGCAGACATTGCCATGGGCGAGGACATGGCGGACGACGGCTACGGCATCTGCACAATATGGATGGGCGGCAACCCGTTGGACACAGTTCCCAATTGTGTCATCCACGGCCGGAACTGGTGGCTTGAGGCCTATCTGGGCCGCAGCGTATCAATCGGGGACGTGAACGGCGACGGCTGCGACGACCTCGTGGTGGGAGCCTATTACACTGCTGAACGCCCCGGGGAATACGGCACAGGACGGGTGTATGTGTACTACGGCGGCCCCGGTTTCGACACTATCCCTGACGTGGTCCTGAGAGGCGGCCACGATGGCTACTACGAGGGGTTCGGCATCGGGGTATCAGCCGAAGGCGACTTCGACCACGACGGCTTTCACGACCTCTACATCGGCGCGTGGCAGTACGGTTCTGACACAAGGGGGCGAACGTACGTTTACTACGGCGGAAACCCAATGGACACAAACTACGACATGGCCATGTCGGCCGAAGGGGCAGGTCAGAAGTTGGGTTTCGATACACCGGGCGCTCTGAATGCACAAGGAAACTCCGACTATGCTGTCGCGGGCTGCGAGCTATGGTCGGACACAGGTGGCACCCAACGCGGCAAGGTCTACATCCACGAAGGAGGCAGGCCGATGGACAGTATTCCCGCCATCACACTGGTCGGGCCACAGAAGCCTTGCGACCTCGGTGTCTCGGCACAGTCTGCCGGCGATGTTACTGGCGATGGGAACGACGACCTTGCCGTGGGCGCGGCCGCCGTGCACCCGCCCTACCTCGCGGGCGCAGCCTACCTGTGGGAAACGGGGACTCACTTCGACACGGTGCCGGATGCGTGGATATTGGGAGAGAGCGAGTGGCAGTTCGTGGGGTTTGAGACTTCCACGGCAGGGGACCTCGACGGTGACGGTCGGTCTGAGTTCATGGTCTCCAACTATCCGGGTGACAAGCCCACCTATGTCTGGATTTGCCGGTACACCGGCGTCGGACTGCAGGAAGAACAGGCTCAGCGCATGCATGGTACACTCACGCTACGAGCACACTCCAACCCTTGTCGTGACCAAGTCAGGCTCACTTGCCCCGCAACTGCGGCCGGGACAACGCTGAGAATCTGCGACGTGACTGGCCGGATAGTCAGAGCACTGCCCGTCGGGCTTGGCGTGTCTAGTAGCGCTCCGCAGGAAGTGGTCTGGAACCTGAGAGACAATGTGGGCAGGCGAGTTGGCCAGGGAGTTTACGTCGTTGAGTTTGAGCAGCACGACGGCAGTACGGCCCGGCATTCCTCCGTCAAGGTAATTGTGGAGAGGCAGTGAATCTACCAATAAGTCAAGCTGCTCGTGAAGCACGAAAGCGAGGAGGCCTATGATATGAGCGGCGGACAGCAGTAGAAGACAACTAAGAGGGCAGCCCTGCCAGTCCGCCAAGACAAACAGGTTTCGAACTTGCGTCCGATTGCTGCCCTCGTGTTAGAGGATAACTAACGACAGAGGATAACCAACAGTTGACGAGAGTCAATAGAAGGAATAATGAACATGACTAGCATGAAGAGGCTGAAGTTATGCCTGTGCCTTGTCGTGATGGTAGTGATGCCAGTCGCGGCCACAGGATACGAACTGCACTACGACGTAGACGGTCCGGCTCTTAACGACGTGTGCGGACTGACGGCAGGCAACGACGCCGTCTTCTGGGCGGTCGGAGACTCGGGCAAGGTCTTCAAGATCGTGAACGACTCAATTCAGTTGGAGTTCACGCTCGGCGGCGGTCAGTACGACTTCCACGGGGTTGCGTTCAAAGACACGAATCACGGCTGGATAGTTGGCTACGAACGTAGCGGCGTGAACCGCTGGAGAGGCGTCATATTCAGGACCACGACAGGTGGGGGCAATCCTAATCAGTGGGATCCGCGTTACCCGGAAGTCCAGCATCGTGACAGCATCAACGTACCATGTCTGAAGGTGCAGGCTGCGCCGGACCACTACGTCTGGGTGAGCTGCGGCGACGGGAACGTGATCTGGAGCAATGACGGTTACGCATGGATCGCACTACCGAAGCCAGCCGGTCCTGACGACTACAGCTACATCTGGGGGCTGTGGGCTTTCAACGGTGACAGCGCTTGGGTCGCCACTGACGAGTCGATGCTGATAGCTAAGACGACGAACATGGGAACCACGTGGAGCGAGTACCGTCCGTTT
>CAZSUX010000185.1:0-5744 GCA_964610135.1 uncultured bacterium
GAATCCAGACCTGTTCAAGAACGTTGTTTGTGTCTACCAATGTTAGATGCCGCTACACCGAAGTCAAGCTATCCGGTTTGACATCCGTCGCGCTAGCGCCTAACATCTTCCGATGGCCCCTATCCTGGAGGAAAAGTGAAAAAGATCGTCGTCCTGATACCCCTGGTTCTTGCGACCGCGGCAATAGCCGACCCGCCCTGGAGCGCCAACGTCCGCGCCGCCGACGTCGGTGACTCCATCAACGAAGGCGAGTCCTGCATCGCCTCCGATGGCAACTACATCTACGCCGTCTGCAACTGGGCCGAGCGGTCCCGCTACGCCGGACTCACCTACGGCCGTTCGACCGATGGCGGCGCGACCTGGACGTCGGGCGTCTGGAAGGACACGTCGGTCGGCATCAACTGGCACTCCGACCCGTTCATCATGGTCGACGACTCCCACTACGTGCATCTCTACTGTCAGTTCTCCACTACCGTGCTTCGGCACTATCTCTCAACCGACCACGGCGTCACTTGGTCGGACACCTCCGATGTGTCGGAGTTCCTTCCCGGCGGAACCGTGGACAAGCCCTGGGGTGTCATACGCGGCAACAACATCTACATTGCCTGGCAGCAGTGGGGCGCCACTCAGGAAGGTATCATCTTTGCCAAGTCCACTGACCGGGGCCGTACCTGGACCCGCACGGTCGCCGACTCGACCCGCACCGGCATCACCGGCATCTGCCTCAGCCCGTCCGGCATCATCTATCTGATGAACCGCTACTGGGGAGCGGACGGCGTCTACTGCACACGCTCAACCGACCAGGGCGCAACCTGGGCCTCGTGGGTCACGGTTGACCCGAGTTGCTCGTACAATGAAGGTTATGGCGACCGAGCACCTCTCCCTTCAATCGCCGCACCCACCGATTCCAACGTAGTCATCACCTGGGTGGACGACGGTCTCGGCAACTGGGACATCGTCTACTCGCGCTCGACCAACGGCGGCACGACCTGGACCGCGACCGCCCGACTCAACGACTCGGCTCCCGGAGGCCAATGCAAAGGCTGGATCACTGCCGACTACACAGGCAGATTGCACTTCATCTGGTATCATACACCGTCGTGGCCTACTTCATCATCGAGCCGCTGGTCGGTGCGCTACACGTATTCCGACGACTACGGCGCAACCATCCAGCCCAGCATCAGGCTGACCGACACCACCTTCACCAGTGGGGTCTCTTTCCTCGGGGAGTACCACATCATCGTCACCGACTCGACCTATGCCCGCGCCATCTGGGCAGACGGCCGAGGGGGCGACAACGACCTCTTCTTCGCAGAGGCCGAACTAAGCGCCGTCGGCGTGAAGGAAAACCCGTGGCGCGTCACCCGGATTCCCGGACTCGGGCTCGGGGTGCCGGCCATCGCCCGCGGCTCGGTCCTGCCGGTGGACTTCACAACAGCCAGCCCCGGCGTTCTCAGCCTCACCGCGTTCGACGCCGCGGGACGCTTGCTGAAGAGCGTCGACATCGGCCAGCGTGCGGCTGGCGACTACAGCGAACTGCTGTCCGGGCTCCCGACCGGCCAGGCTCTCTTTGTCAAGCTGACATCGGGCAGCGAGACGGTGACACGAAAGGCTCTGCTTCTGCGCTAGCCAATTCGTCCCGGTCGATAGTCGTGAAGAGCGGGAGCAACGCTCCCGCTTCTCTTTGCCGGCTTTCCTCCGGCAAAGCGGCAGCCCCGCTGTCGCAGTCCAAGACAGCTAGTGCTGCAGTACGACCTTACGGACGGTTTGGGCTTGTGCTTCGCGCACGAAGTAGACTCCCGACCCCGGACTTGCCACCCTTCGCCCCATCGCGTCGAAGTAGACGGAGTCGCGCGGAAGGATGTTGACTACCGAGGCCCCGCGCCGGACCGCCGGCCGCTTCACCGCCGCGTCGTCGCCGATGCCGGGGCGCAAGATGCGGTAGCACGTCCAGTACTTGCCCTGCGTATCCCTGAAACAGACATAGATGCGGCCGTGTTGGTCCGAGACGATGTCCTCAGGGTATCCGTGCATGTTCGTAACGACCTCAGGCTCTGACCAGTTGTTGCCCCAGTTGCAGCTTGCCACAAGTGACGTGTCGCTCCGCGCCCAGAACGCCCACACCCAACCCATGGCATCGGTGCAGACCTGCGGCGCGACCCAGCGATGGTTGTCTGTCACAAGCTGCCGGCGCCTCTCCCCCTCCACGCCACACGTGATCGAACGCACGGCTCCCAACGTGTCTACATAGATGAACCACAACTGACCCGCCCAATCCCCCGTAGCCGTCCAACCCGCCACGTGGTAGAAGACGCCCCACCAGACGCAGGACGAATACGGTATCAGATGGTCGACCAGGACCCTGTCCTCCTCGCCGGGGACCGACCGCAGGTACACGGCCCAGAGCCCGGTATCCGGCCTCGCCACTAGCGACGGCAGACCGTAGTACAGGGAGTCAAGGCCACCGGCGATGTAACCCGGCTCTGTCCAGGTGTCGCCATGGAACTGGCTGTAAAGGGCATGCGAAAAGAAATGGGGCATTAGACCACCGCTCTCATTGATGCCCATGTACCAGTAGCCGTGCTTATCCGCGGCGTAGCTGTGCATATCCAGAAGAATGGCAGTACCTGGTGCGCCGGTCCCCAGCCAACAGAATCGTGCACGCAAGCGTAGATGCCAAACGAATCGCTCAGGGACCAGGGAATCCCGTAGGACCAGGATAGCCAAACCCGTCCCTGCGGGTCAACGCCGGCTGACGGCCAGTACCAGAATGCGCCAGTGGCGAGCGTCTCCGCGTCCGACCACGAGTCGCCCATGCTCCAGTGACCGATCATGTGGTTCCCTCCTGAATCGCTGTCTTCGTAGAGCGCCCACAATGTGTCGCCGCCGCCCGAAACCAGATGGAAACTCTCCGGGATGCGAGGAGCGACGTCACCGAGACTCACGGGCTCGGACCACTGACCGAGGCAGACAGCCGACAGGCCGACGAGCGCGAACAATACGACTAGTTTCGGTCTCATGACACCTCCACGGCGTCTGATTATCGGCCGACATCACTCGCTGTCAAGCGGCAGGAGCTTTGGTGTGCGGGAGTGACGCTCCCGCCTTCCCGTGTCGGTGCTCCGGAAAGCCGCAGCTCGCGCTGCCGCAATCCAAGGATAGCGCTACTTGCGGTGGAAGAAGCGGTCGAGACCGTCAAGAGCGAGTTGAGCCGGCACGGACGGCTCCCCGCGAGAACGCAGAGCGGCGAGCTTGCGGGCCAGCTCGCTCTGGGTAGGCCAGAGCCGTGGAGGCTTCTGAGCCTTAGGCCCAGCTCATTGGTCACACGGGAAACGTCGCTCTCATTGCTCATCGTTGGGTGTCCGAATGTGCTTCATAGCACACGCTCCGCCGACCGCCAGTCCGCGTCCTAACTTCCCTATTCCCAAGCCACTAACCCCTATCGCCTCTCCGACCCCTCCTATGCCTCCCCCGTAGCTATCCCCGTGGTCTCCGAAGTCACGACCCGAGGAATATCCCGGGGAACGATGCGGGCTACTTGTTCGGCTACTTCCGCCGCTACTTGGTCCGCTACTTCGCGAGCAACGACCAGAGCTGCTTGTCCGGTTCCTTGCTGAGCAACGAGTCAGGTTCGGTCCCAAGGTCCTTGCCGAGTCGCAGGCCACATTCCCGTCCAAGTTCCTTCCCGGATCCCTCTGCAGACAACTTCGCAGCCAACTTGCCGAGTCTCTTGGAGAGGAATGAGGAGGGTTCCGGCTTACGCCGATAACCGGGTCAGACAGGAATCCGCGACCTAGTTGGCCACGGACTTGAGGTACCCGGCAATGGCCGTATCGTAGCGGCTGGTGATGGCAAAGGCCTCGGCCGCGAGTTTCTTCCGCATTGCGGCGCTGATGCTGTCGGTTCTGCCCAGCTCGGTAATGATTGCCGCGTAGTGCTTGGGGTCGGGCACAATCGTTACGAAAGCATGGTTCTTGGCCGCCGCGCGCAGCAGGGTCACCCCGCCGATGTCAATCAGTTCCACGAGTTCATCGTGCGTCGCACCGCGCGCCAGGCCGTCCTCAAAGGCATAGAGGTTACAGACCACGATATCGATCGGCTCGACCGTGTCGTCCTTCCGCGTGGTAAGGATGCCGCCGGCTATCTTCGGGTGCAGGGTCTTGACTCGACCCCCGAGTATCTCGGGCGAACCGGTGTAGTCGGCGATTTCAGTGACCGGAATGCCGGCTTCGCGGATCGCCGCCGCGGTCTTGGAAGTCGAGAGAATTTCGTATTCGGCCTTGGCAAGCGCTCGAGCCAGATCGACGATGCCGGTCTTGTCCCAGACGGAGATTATTGCGCGACGTTGTGCCACTTATGCTCCAAACTTCTTCAGCTTTAATGAGTTAGCAAGCAGTAGGTTCATCAGCTTGACCGAATCGATTCGGCCGATGGTGCCCCGGCCGCAGGCCCGCTCGCCAAACTCCTCGTGAGTGTCCGAAGGACGCACGTACGGCGAGGTCAAGAGCACCGGTACTTCGTGCCACGAATGCCCGGCTTTGAGCGCAGGCGTGGAGTGGTCACCGGTGATGCAGATGATGTCCGGCTTCAGCAACTGCAGTTGCGGCAGCACTTCTTCATCGAACTGCTCGATGAACTTCTGCTTGGCTTCGAAGTTGCCGTCTTCACCCGCCTTGTCCGTCTCCTTCAGATGCAGGAAGAAGAAGTCGTGCCCGCCGTCCCAGTGCTCGCGCAGGGTGGTCACTTCAGATTCCCATGTACTCCCGGTTTCGAGCACGTCCATCCCCACCAGTTTGGCCAGTCCTCGGTACATTGGGTAGGCGGCGACGCAGGCAGGCGTCAGCTTGAACCGGTCGCGCATCGAGGGAATCGAGGGCGGCAGGGCAAGGCCGCGCAGCAATACGAAGTTGGCCCTTTCCTCGTCCTTGAGGGCCGCGGCCGCAAGCTCGATGAAGCGGTTGGCGATTCTGACCGACTTGGCCGCACCTTCGTCGCTGGAAGCGACCGCGAGCGGCTTCAGGCCGTCCTGCTGCGGGTCCGAGTCTGCTAGTTCGCCGACCAACCCGGGTCCCTGAAACACGACAACGAACCGGTGGCCGATGCCCGGCCTGACTACCACCCTCGCATCTTCTATCGTCGGAATCGCCGCCTGCAGTCGCCCACAGAGTGAGACACACAAGTCATCCGGAATTCGGCCCGCCCGGCGATCCTTGATGGTGCCGTCCGGGGCGAGCGTCGCGAAGTTGGCGCGGGCGCACAGGTCGGAAGGCGCAGGATGAAGACCTATACCCAGCGCCTCCAGTACTCCGCGTCCGACCTCGTACCTCAGGGGGGCGTAGCCGAACAGCGCCAGATGGGCAGGACCCGAGCCGGGCGTAATACCGACATCCACCGGCGTCAGGAGCCCGAGCCCGGCTTTGCCCGCGAGTTTGTTGAGGTGAGGAGTCGAGGCCGACTCCAGCTCGGTCTTACCGTTGCGCGGCAGGCCGCCCAGCCCGTCTAGCACAACGAGGAGTATTTTCTTGTCGCTCTTGACCGCAAGACTCTCGAGAATGTCCATTTGTCTAGATGATAGATACCGACACCGGATAGTCAAGTCGCTGAAGTCGAGAGAGTGGTCGGCCGCGGCGGCAGGTCACTCAACCGACACGGCCGCTCTGATGGCGAAGCTTGAGTCCCTGAACACTCCGCGGAATTCAAGCTGGTGCAGTCCGGTAGGCATCTGGCCGCCCATACACCAGCCT
>CAZSUX010000186.1:0-5730 GCA_964610135.1 uncultured bacterium
GGGCGCCCCCAAGGAATACGTCTTCCGCGCCTGCTTCATCGACCCGTTCCAGGGCACGGTCGGAGCCAGGTTCGCCTCGGAAAGCCTGAAGGCCAAGACCGCGGCCGTGATGTACGACGTCGGCAACGACTACTCCAAGGGTCTCGCCGACTACTTCAAGGCCGCCTTCGAGAAGAGCGGCGGTAAGGTCACGGCGTTCGAATCCTACGCCAAGGACGACGTCGACTTCTCTGCGCTGCTGACCAAGGTCAAGCAGTCCAGCCCGGACGTGCTGTTCCTCCCGGACTACTACAACAAGGTTGGACTGATTGCCAAGCAGGCGCGCCAGCTCGGAGTCACGGCCACATTCCTTGGCGGCGACGGCTGGGATTCGCCGGAAATGACGAAGATAGCCGGGGACGCGATCAACGGCGGCTACTTCACCAACCACTACTCGCCGGACGACCCGCGTGCCGAGGTGCAGGAATGGGTGAACAAGTACCAGGCCAAATACGGCCAGAAGCCGGACGCGCTGGCCACGCTCGGGTATGACGCGGGCCTGCTCCTGATCCAGGCTTTGAAGAACGCGCCCAACGCGAAGCCGGAGGAGATCAAGGCGGCGTTCGGCGCAATCAAGGATTTCCCTTGCGTGTCGGGCCGGATTACGTTTGACGGATGGGGCAATCCGATCAAGAGCGCGGCGGTGCTCGAGTACACGAAAGACGGACAGAAGTTCGTGACGACCATTAACCCGTAGCCTGCGAACGTCACTGACAACGGGGACGGCCACGTGGCCGCCCCTGCTGCATGGAAGAGACGGAAAGGTCTACCGGGCCGGGGCGCGGGGCAGAAGCTCGGCGATACTAGCCAGCAGCAGCTCCATGTCGACCGGTTTGATCAGGAAGCCGTCCGCGCCCTCCGTGAGCGCCTGCGTCTTGTGGGCGGGGTCAGACAGGCCGGTAATCACGAGAACCGGCGGGGCGCAGGACTTGTCCTTCTTGAGCGAGGTGAGGATCTTGTGGCCGTCGATGCCGGGCAACTGGATGTCGAGCAGCATCAGGTCGTATGCGCCGAGGGAGAACACCGCGAGCGCGTTCTTCGCCTCACTCACGCGGTAGCCCGCGGTCTCCAGAGTCTTCCTGAGCATGCTCCGGAAGGCGGACTCGTCGTCGACGATTACTATATGTTTCTGCTCCATCACCGTCAGTCTAGAGCCAAAAGCAGGATAGTCAAGCAGCGGCATCTCGAATTCCCGAGCCAGGCCCACGGATTCGGAGAGAACGAATCGCAGGGCCGGACGCCGTTCCGTTCCCCTGTTGTTTCTGTCCGTCCCGCGGTCCGGTGGCGTGTTCAGAAAGATGCTCGCGATATTGACGTGCGGCCGGGCAAGGCTACAATTGCAGGTATGGGTGGAATATCAGCCGAAGGTTTTGATCCAGCAGCCTTGCTGGTAATCGTCATAATCGCGGGCATCGGTCTCGCCTTGGGCATAGTCGCCTTCCGTCGTCGCCGCAAGATCCCTCGCTGGCAGAAGAAGGAGATGAAGAGGGTCAAGCAAAGGCTGGACGTTATCCGGCGTGACCTGGACCGGATGGCGGAGTACGTAGGTAGACTTCGCGAGTCAGAGATTGCGGTCAGTCAGCCGTTCGAATATGGTCGTGACGCCATGGCTGCGTGCAATTGGGACCAGGCAGTCGAGCGTTTCCACGAGGCGCAAACGAAAGCAGGCCGGGCCCAGCTTGTACCGCTCCTCAATCAAATCGGAGTCTGCCACTACATCCAGGGCCGACTGGGCCACGCGCTGCAGGAATTCAGGGAGTCCATCCGCCTGGCGGAGTATGAGGGGGACCGGCAAGCGCAAGCTTCGGGCCTCAACAACATTGGAGTCATACGTCATGAGTACGGCGAACTCGGCAGCGCGCTCAAGCAGTTCAAAGAGGCACTGGCCATGGTCCAGATCGAAGACCAGTCGATCATGGCGATCTGCCTCGGCAATACCGGGAACGTCCAGCGCGAAAGAGGCGACCTTAACGCTGCGCTGCAGTCGCACGAGAACGCGCTCGCGATATCACGTCGAATCGGCGAAGATGAGGGAGTGGTGAGCGGCCTGGGCAACATTGCGAGCATCCACCGCGACCAGGGCGGACTCGACAAGGCGCTGGAGTACTATGCGCAGGCAGTGGAGACAGCCCGCAGGATCGGATACAACTTCGGCTATGCGATCGAGCTGGGCGGCATCGGGGGGGTCTACTACGACAAGGGCGAACTCGACCGGGCGCTGAAGTTCCATGAGGATGCGCTGGCTGGTGCCCGCAAGACAGGGTTCAGGATCGGCGTGGCCGCCGAACTGGGGAATGTCGGGCTCATTCTGGCAAAAAGGGGTGCGCACGAGCCGGCCGTGGCGAACCTCGTGGAGTCGCTGACCATCTTTCTGACCACCGGCGCGGTTCCGGGTCAACTCCAGGTGCTGCTCGGCCTGTCCAGGTGTGATGATTCGCTCAGTCGGGAGCGGATGGAGGAACTGCTCAAGCAAGCCGGGTTGAATGACGAAGGCACTGCCGAGATGTTCGATCGGGTCGACCAGATACGCAGAAAACGGCCAAGGCCGAGGATACTCTAGTCAGTCTCCGATTCGCCACCACCGGCCGAGAGCGCGGGCGCAGCCTGCGGCTCACGGCCTCCGCGGGTGCTCGGTGTCGGCAGTTGACAATCGGGTGCTCCGCTTCTAGGCTTAGAAGTGCTATCGAGGTCTCAGCGGAGAACAACTCGATTCACCACATCCACCAGTCCAGACCCGCATTTGACCTGTGCGGTTGCACAGGCAGGAGGTGACAGACATGAATCCAACTGAGGCAACGGGCATGACGCTGACCAGCCGGACTTTCGCCCAGGGCCAGACCATCCGGCGGACGTGTACCGCTGACGGCGCGGACGTGTCGCCGGCGCTGCAGTGGGGCCAGGCGCCTGCCGGCACCAAGAGCTTCGCCGTCATCTGCCGGGACGTCAGCGCGCCCGGCGGGACGTTCAACCACTGGGTAATCTACAACATCCCCGGCACCGCATCCGACGTGCCCGAAGGCCTGCCCCGGCAGGAGAAACTGACCGACGGCTCCATCCAGGGCACGAATGATTTCGACGCTATCGGCTACCGCGGTCCCAATCCTCCGCCCGGCCGGCCCCACGACTACCACTTCGAGCTCTACGCGCTCGATACCATGCTGCCGGTCGAAACCGGCGTCAAAGCGGACCGGCTGCTGGAACTGATGAAAGGTCACGCCCTCGCCACTGCCAGGCTCATGGGGACCTACCGGAGGTAGCCGGGAGAACTCGAGGGATTTCGGGCAGTACCGCGGGCCCTGACCCGCCACCGGTCCGAACCGCTAGCCGTTAGCCGGAATCACTGCCAAGCCCGGTGCCCATTCCGCCACTGGGATCCTCGATTCCTTGACCCCTGTCCGCGCCACTGGACACTGGGGACTGGTCACTCGCGGCCCTCGGCCGTGTGCGACCTGCAAACCTACGCCGGGCACGAAGCGACTGCACGGCGTTCTCGCCGGTGGAGTCAGACGACACAACCGTCAAGGTCGCCAAGACCTGAGTCAGCTGGTCAACAATCTGAAATCCACAATCTAGAATGGGTTGGCTGTCGGGAATCAGGAGTCCGCTACTGCGAACTAGGGACCAGGAACTGACAACTCGCGCCAAGGGCGCGCTGCGTGTCAAATGAGCGGGAAGTAGTATGGGAGGTGTCCGTCGCGGTCCAGTGGCGTACCCAAGAAATGGTGAGAGCCGTTTCCGGCTTTTCCCAATCCTGGTTATCAAGGTACGACCGACTGAAAGGCCGGAGGCGGACTTGCGTCCGCCTCCGGTGATTCGTAGCCGCTAAGCGGCCGTAGCAGCGGTCACTCCGCGGTGATATCCCCGGGGATGGGGATCAGCACTGCCGCGTGGGCCGCGACGACGAAGTTCAGCGTCCAACCGGACTCGTACGGTATGGTGAGCGTGAAGTCGTCGTTCCATGGGTCGTAGGAACCTTTCACTCCGAGCAGCCCCGGGGCGAACTTGTTGCTCTTCTTGGACAGGGCCGCAAGGTTTATGTCCGCGCCAGCGTGCGCCTCGGAGGCCAGACAGCCATCGGTCAACACGTAGTGCACATACACGTTCCCGTCGCCAACTCCGTCGACGTCATCGGTGACCGTCACGGTACCGACGATCGTACCCTTCGCGGGGTCGTTCTGACCGGCGCCGGCCCACAGCAGGACCTCGGCACGGCCGCCGAGCGTGTACGGAATGACTCCGCCCCACTTGTAGTTGGCCCCGAGAGCCCGGAACCAGTGGGTCGCGTCCATGATGTTATAGCCCCACGCAGTCTCTTCATCATAACCGGGCGGCTCCGGATCCTCCGGAGGTGTCGGATTGATACACTCGACGTGTAGACGGTTGAACCAAGCGGTGTAGCCCGGGACCTTGGGGACGAATTCGCCGGGGTACGCTGTTTCGCCGCCGGCCGCGACGTGGACCAGGAACCAGAGCCAATCGCCGCACTTCCACGGGACGGTCTCAAGGGCTGCGACCGGGACCACGAAGATGGCGGTATAGGGGTCGGGGTAGGGTTGCAGGTAGCCGTTGAAGTTGTAGTGACCCGGCGAGCCTCTCTGTGTGGGCATGGCGTCGCTGATGTTCAAATGGGCGCCGGTTATCGGATAGTCGGGGCTGTAGGTCTCGCACTTGACAACCAGTGCCAGGTTGACGAATGCGTCGTTGTTCGTCGGATCCCCTGGATCGTACAGCTCGGGGTCGAAGTAGTCGTACTGCCAGTACATGGTGACATCGCCGATTTGGGTCTGTGGTAGTTTTCCCCCAGTCATCAGGGGCCATGTCCCTATCGGCTGGTTATAGTCCGCCATGCGGACGTCCGACTTCACCATCGGATTCATGGACTTGCAGCCGGGGAGCACCACCATAATGCCCACGGCCATGAGTAGCAGCCATTTGGCTTGCTTCATGCTTTGCCTCCGTTCCGTCTCTTATCGGTCTTCCCTGCGGCCGACCATAACCGAGCACGCCCATTACGCGCTCTCTGTCCGGACAGGCTCGCAGGACTTCTCGGTCCCTACCCCCACCCCCTCAGCCGAGGCGGGGTTGCGCCCTGGTCTAGCCTCCCGCCATTCAGGCGTGGCCCCACTCCTGAACGAATGGGCTGCTAACCGTACTCGCGGCCTTCGCCGCTGTTTTGTGGAGGTGTTAGTTGTGTGCTCTTTGTGGGGAACCGTCGACACCCATGCGACGGTTCTGGGCGACATTGCCTCAGTTTGGTGCGCCCAGAACACTCCCCTGAGCTGTGGAATGATACCCCCCCCTCCCGGCCTGTCAAGCTCCTCCTCCGGCTTCTTCCGTACAATTCTGCATTGCCTCACGCCAGGAATCTACTCGAAGAGGAGGCACGATTCGCCCATTCCCAAGAACGAAAGTAGAAGGTCTGGTGGCTTTGACAATGCAGGAGAAGCAAGCAGTGGCCAGGGAACTGGTTCGATTCCAGGACTCGCGGGCGCGATAGTCAAGCCGCAGGGTCACCCCAAGGGGTTACAGGTGCACGTGCGGAAAACGGGGGCTGTACCGCGCCGTGCTCAGGCGCTCCGAGGGACTGTCCCCTGTTTTCCGGGACCGCGTCCCGTGTCCGCCTCAGTCACTCGACTGCCTGCGCCAGCGCGGCCGCGTTGTCGAGCAAAGCCTGCCGGTACGAACCGTGCA
>CAZSUX010000187.1:0-4066 GCA_964610135.1 uncultured bacterium
GATAGACGGTGCGGCGTTCCTTGTTCGGCACCTCGATGCCGACCGCGTTCTTGCCCGGGATGGGCGCGAGAATCCGGATACGCTCGGCAGCCAGCGCGAGCGATATGTCATCCTGCCGGCTGGAGATGGACTGGATCTTGACCCCGGGCGCGGGTTCCATCTCGAACCGCGTAATCATCGGGCCGGACTGGATGTCCGATATCCGACCTTCGATGCCGAATTGCTTCAGCTTGTCAATCAGCACCAAGGCTTCGGCCTCGGACTCCTTCCGGTCCTTGAAAACGTGGTCCTTCTCGCCCGGCTGGTCGAGTTGCTCAAGGAACTGCTTCTGGAAGTCGCTCAGGTTGAACCTCATCGGCTGGTGGCGGCGAGCGGGCTCCGGCTCACGCTGGATTGGCGATTGGCGATTGACGATTGGCGATTGACGGGCGTCGGGCTCCGATTGGGGAGGCGCGGCCGCCTCCGGTTCGGGACTTTGGACTTTGGACTTTGGACCTTGGACTTCTGGGGCGAGGCTTGCGGCCTCGCTCGTGGCCGCGGCCTGCCGGTCGAGGCTCGGAGCCGCAATCAACGGCTTCGGCTCCGGTTCGCGCTTGGCGTCTGTGAAGAGCGCCGCGAAGAGAGCGCGCAGCCAGCCCAGTTCCGGCACTCTCAGTCTCGTGAACAGCGCCAGGACCATCAGGAACGTGCCGATGAGGAGGATGAGTGTGCCGACCGGGCCGATGAGCTGCTGGAGCCCGCGGACGATTCCGAGCCCCGCCTTGCCGCCGAGCGGGTACAGAGGGGACTGCGAGGGTGGTCCGGGCAAAGACCAGCGGCCGCCGAAATGGGCGAGGAAGAGGTCGAGATACAGGCCCATCAGCAAGATGAAGCCGGACTGCGTGACGTCCTTCGCTACCGGCCGCTTCCGGAGCAGGTTCAGTCCCCAGGGAACTGCGAGCGCGACGACCGCATACGTTCCAAACCCGAGCCCCATCAACAGCCCGCCCGCGAGCCATTTGCCGATCGCCCCGGCCGGGTTGCCGCTTGAGTGGAACTGGTAGGCGAGCAGAGCCACGAGCAGGCAGAAGCCAAGCAGCCACGCGAGCGCGGCGCTGAGCGGCCGCCAGCCCTTGCCGCGCCGCAACACGAGCAGGCCGACCAGGGCCAGCACGATCGGCAGGAACAAGCTGGTCACGCCGAACGCCACGTCCAGCCCGCGGGCCACCCAGTACCCGAGTGGGCCGCAGTAGTTGGTGCTCGCCGGCCGGTTGACGAAGTAGTGGAAGATGAGGCTGGCGAACGTGAAGAGAATCACGATGGCCGCGGCGATGGTCAGCGCCGTACGCGTGCCGCGGTTCGACGCCCTACTTTTGGATCTGCGCTTGCCGCTCATGTCGAATCCCGGGAAAGAAATGAGAACCGCCAAGTTCGCCAAGGCCGCCAGGTCCGGACTCCGCCACTGCAAACTGCGGACTGCAAACTGCAGACTCGCGGTACGACCGCATTTTCTTTGTGCCCTGGTGTCTCTATGGTAGGATGCCGGCTTGGCTTCAGGCTCATACGATTGGGCGCCCGACGAAAAGCAGGCTGAACACCCGTAGCAGCGGGCCCATGTACATCCAGAGCAGGTTGACGTTGGTGAGTTGACCCACGAAAATAACGCCGATGAGGATGATGAAGCCGTAGCGTTCGAGCCGGCCGTAGCTGGCGGCCAGGTTCGGCGGCAGCAGGTGATAGAGCAGGCGCGAGCCGTCGAGCGGCGGTATCGGTATTAGGTTGAAGAAACAGAGAATCAAGTTGAACAGGACGAAGTACATGGTGAGCGTCGTGACGAAGCCGCCGACATGAAACAGGAAGAGCACGCGCAGGATGAGACCGGCGACGGCCGCGGTGAGCAGGTTCGCGGCCGGGCCGGCCAGGGACGAGATGGCCATGTCGCGGGTCGGGTGGCGGAAGTTGCGCGGGTCAATCGGGACCGGTTTGGCCCAGCCGAATCGGAACAGGAAGAGCGCGATGGTGCCGATTGGGTCGAGATGCTTCAGCGGGTTCAGGGTCAGCCGGCCCATCATCTTCGCGGTCGGGTCGCCGAGCTGCCACGCAACCCAGCCGTGGCTGAATTCATGAATGGTCAGGCCGAAGAGAATCGCCGGCGCGGAGAGTATGAGGCTTTGGAAGTCGAACATCAGCTATGGTCACGGGACATGACCGAATTGCGCTTGGGCAATTCGGATCGTGTCCCGAGTTTCTTAACAAGTCTCTCGAGCAGCTTTCGCTCTTCTGTCACGGTGCGGATTTTACCGTCGAGGCGCGCGAAAAGCAACTCATCCAGAATCTCACGGAACGCCGGGCTTGGCTTCAGCCCGGCTGCACGCAGGTCGGCACCGGTTGTGGCGATGCGGACTTTGCTGTAGCCATCCAGGAAGGCGCGGATGTTTGCGCTCACGGCTTTCGACTCCAGCACGGCCAGGATTCGAAGCGTCTGCTCAGGCACCGAGCGGAGCGTCTTGTAGACCTCACTCGGTCTTTGCTTGCGTTTGAGCTTGGGCTTGAGCTTTCCGAAGCCCGCAACCGCCTCGGCTGCATTCCGTTCTTCCTTGCGGATCGGAAACCGGTCGGTCAAGGGGAGCACACTCAGCCAATAGATGAACAGCAAGTCGAAATCCGGGGACTGTCCCTTCCGGGACTGTCCCCAGGGATTTCGACTACGAACTAGCTTCGCCATCCCGGCGACAAACCCTGCAGGCGGGGTCCAGCGCCAGGCCGCTTTGAGCACCTGTTCGCGGATGAGTGCCTTGACCATCGGCAGCGCCTTCGGTTCGGCGCAGATGAGCCGGAGTTCGTAGAGAACCCGTTCCGGGGTGAGAAACGCGGGCATGCGCTGCTTGACTGCCGAACGCATCAGATCAAGCGTCTGCGTCTCGACTCTGAACCCGAGCCGCGTGGCGAACCGGATGCAGCGGAAGATGCGGGTCGGGTCGTCAATGAAGCTGCGGGCGTGAAGCACCCGCACCCGGCGTTGCTCAACGTCGGCCCGGCCGTCAAACGGGTCGATGAACTCGCCGAACGATCCGGGAGTAAGCTCCAAGGCCATTGAGTTGATGGTGAAGTCGCGGCGGCCGAGGTCGCCCACGATACTCGCGGGCCGCACTGTGGGCAGCACTGCTGGCATCTCGTAGGTCTCGGCGCGGGTCTGGGTGATGTCGATGTGCTCCACTGCTTGAGGCTTGAGGTTTGACGCTTGATGCCGGCCGAACAGGACGGTTCCGGTCAGGAAGTGGCTGTGGAAGACGAAGCGGCCGCCCAACTCCTTGGCGACCGCGGCGCCGAACTCGCGTGAGCCTTCCTCGACGGCGATGTCGATGTCCGGCAGGGGACTGCCCCATTGTGGGCTGTCCCCAGGGGCTGTTCCGAGAATCAGGTCCCGTACCGGACCGCCGACGAGGAACGACCGCGTGCCGAGATGGTGCGCAATCTCACCCAGCCGCTCAAGCAGGCCACGCTGCGGCCCACTTGGGACACGATCCGAAACCGCCGAGCCGATTTGGCCGCGGCGGCCCCTGTCCGACAGCGCGGTCATGTCCGGCGTTGTGAGGGAACCGGACTTTGTCCTTTGGCCTTTGGACTTCAGAGTGCCAGATTCCTCGGGACACGATCCCAATTCCCCGAGCCGAATTGGGTTATGTCCCTTCAGGTCAGAACCCCATACTGCGGGCGATGTCTTCTTCTTTGCCGTGGAGCTTTATCTTCCCGAAACGTTCCTCGTACTTCTTGATGTTGTCGGCCAGTGCGTTGTGGAGCAGCAGCGAGTGCTGTGGGGTCATGACTATGCGCGAGAACACCTTGGCCTTGGGCAGTCCGGGCAGTATCCGGGCAAAGTCGATAATGAACTCGGACGGCGAATGGGCGATCAGTACGAAATTCGAATAGACGCCCTCGGACTCTCGCTCTCCGATTTCAATCTGGACTGGCGGACCCTGGGGCGTTTGATGCTTTTCTTCCTGAGGCATTGGTTGCTCCTTTGAGTGAGATTCTAGAGGCGCAGCACCGAGAGTCAAGGCAGTTCAGGCGGACGGAAGATGTCAGA
>CAZSUX010000187.1:4166-5721 GCA_964610135.1 uncultured bacterium
GTGTTGCGTCTTGACAAAACGACCGGAGGTGGTATAACTCAGGTGCGGTTACAGGGTTCCGCACTCGGGTCGGTCTCGGTTCTCGGCAGGTTGGCTTCGCGCCCCGGTGCGAGCGAACTCCGGCATTCCGCGGTTCGAGAACGCAAAGGAGGTAAGGGATGAGCAAGTTCGTGGTTCTGTTCGCGGGTTTCCTGCTTGTCGGCGTCGCAGCGGGCCAGGACTGGGAGAACGGTCCGCAGTCGTCGTTCGCCTACTGCCGCTTCGACGGCGAGTATTTCCCGGGCACGGCCAAGGTCTACTTCCTCGGCGGCCGCTTCGGCACTTCTACTACCCTGGGCGACATCTACAGTTACACGCCTTCGACCGATTCGTACGCCGACGTCGGGGTCGACATGCCCCTGGCGGTGTCCAACTACGACGTCTGCCTGCTGCGCGACGACCACGATACGCTGAACGGCGACACGTTCGGGCTCTACATCGTCGGCGGCCGCTACGACGCTGCGCCGAACTACATCGATTCAGTGCAGGTCTACTACCCGACCAGCAATACAGCTGAGATGCTGCACACCGATGCCTTCCCCGGCCGTGCCGGCGACTCAATTGCCGTGGCCACTTCCGCTATCGCCTACGACAACCTGATGTACGTGATGGGAGGATTCAGCCAGACCTCGAACAGCACCTCGAACCAGATCTGGTCCTTCGACCCGCTCGCTACTGCCGGTACGCGCTGGTCGCAACTCGCGGACATGCCGCTGGCCCGCGCCTACCCGATTGTCGCGACGGTCGACTCGTTCCTGTACGCCTGCGGCGGCGACACCTGGAACCTCGATTCGGCCGCGCTTCTTGGTCGAGCCCAGGTCCAGCGTTTGAACCTCAAGGACACGGCAGCCGGCTGGACACTGATGGCAAACATGATGGCGACGAACTCGCAGTCGCGCGCATTCGGCTTCGATTCGGACAAACCGGGCGACTTCGCGGGCGACATCATTATCGCCGGCCGCGGCGTCTGGCCGTACGAGTCGACTAACTGCTACATCTATTTCACCGCGAGCGACTCGTGGGACTCGTTCCCGCGCCTGGCACAGGCGCGCCGTAACCACGCGGGCGTGTTTATCCCGGCTGAAGCCGGGGGAACCGGCGTTCCCGGCATCTGGGTGTTTGGCGGCCGCCAGACCCAGGATACCCTTTGCCTGCAGGTCAGCGAGTACTATGCCATCGACATTCCCAGCCACGACGTGGGAGTGACCCAGATACTCGCGCCCCGGGATACGGTTGACTCCGGCGCAACGGTCACGCCGCGGGCCGTGATTCACAACTTTGGTTCATTGGAAGAGACGTTTGACGCCTGGTTCGCCATCGGCGTCGACTATGCCGACACCGTATCGCTCACGCTCGCGCCCGGCGCGACCGACACGGTTGGCTTTGAGGACTGGGACGCGCTGGAGCTCGGCACGTTTGCGGTGACCTGTTCCACGATGCTCGCAAGCGACACCAACACGGCCAATGATGCGGTCCACGACTCGGTCTTGGTCAGCCCGTTTACCGGCGTCGCCGA
>CAZSUX010000188.1:0-5677 GCA_964610135.1 uncultured bacterium
TGATGTTCTCTCTGTAGTCCGAGTAGTAAAAGGACGTGATCCTGACATCAAGGCGAAGCACCAGCGCGGGCATGTTGCCGTTGTTTGTCAGCCTGACCTGCACCGGTATCAACCCCGGGGCCTCGGTGTCTCGTGGACTCACGATCTCAACCGCGACGTCCACATACCGCACGATCAGCAACCTGCTGCAGGTGTCGTTGTGGGGATTGGCGTCACCCGGCAATTCAGCGATGCCGGTCATTGTGAAGTAACCCGGCGTTGGTGTCCAGTCATTCGCAAAGTAGACCGTCTTGGTCTGACCAGCGCCAATCGGCCCGCTGCTCGCCGTGTCATGGTAGATCGTATCGGACGGGTCAGAGGCGAGGACGATGTTGAAGCTGACCGGGATATTGGACAGGGATTCTGAGCCGCTGTTCTTGACCGCGATCTCCGGATAGATGTCCGGGCAGCCGGAGTCAAGGCACTGCGGCGGGAGGATGATGTCGACGCACGCGGCGTCCAGAGCGAAAGCAGTGCACACGGCCATGGTCAGAACCACGAAGACGGTTCTGCTCTGCATCCTGACCTCCCAACGCTTCTAGCGCTGAACCACCAGCTTCTGGACCACACTTCGGTGGCCGTCATCCAGACGCATGAGGTAGACCCCGCCACTCAGGAGACGCAGGTTCATGGGGAACTTCCCAGCACTGGCCCCGCTGCAGTCTCGCCTGGCTACCGCCCGGCCCCGGATGTCAAAGAGCGTCACACTCGCCGGTCCTGCCTGGTTCAGGCTGTATTCGACGTGCAGGACGTTGCCGGCAAGCGGACTCGGCGACAGCGCCAGACTCATCCCGACGTGAGGCTCCATCTCCACCCGGCCGGAGATCCCGCCGACACTGACGACTACGACGTCCGTGTCGTTCAGATGGTTCTCATCCTCGGGATAGGTGATGTACGCCGTGCAGGTTTCACTGCCGCCCGGGTAGGCCCAGGGATTCAACATCACCGCCTGGTTCATACCGACCGCGATCGCGATGTTCGTCCTGTTATCCCCATACCCGCTGGGCTGTATGCTCACGTCAAGGCGAGGCACCATCGCGGCCACGTCGCCGTTGTTGGTCAGCATGACCACCACCGGTACGAGCCCGATAGGTTCCTGCGCAGCCGGGCTCACTATCTCGGTCTTGACGTCCAAGGCGCCCGGCGCAACCGTGGCGCACAGGGCAATGGTCAGGACCGCTAGTACGGTTCTGTTTGGCATCCGGACCTCCAAACGCGGGCCCTGCTCCTTCCGCATATCCGGCGGGAGCATCGGCAACACCGGGCCCTCGATGGTGCGGCCGCTGCGGTGCTGTACGCCGGCCGTCCCCGTTGGGGCCGCACATTCCGACTGCTGTCAATCTCTCAGCAGATGTCGGAGGTCATCGCTCCAGTGCGCCCCAGAGACAACGTGATTGTAGAACCTATCCGTCCGCTGTCAAGGCACAAAGTCGGCGGGGCGGCCTTCCGGCCGCCTCGCTGCTTTCTGCTATAGATCCTATTGGTCCAATGGGTCCTATTCCCTTGCCTCCGGCACTTCGTAGTTCGGCGCTTCCTTGGTGATGGTCACGTCGTGCGGGTGGCTCTCGCGCAGGCCCGCGCCGGTGATCTTCACGAACTTCGCCTTGCGCCGGAACTCGGGGATGCTCTCCGCACCGCAGAATCCCATCGCCGCCCGGATTCCGCCGTCAAGCTGGAACAGCACGTCCCTGACGCTGCCCCGGTAGGGCACGCGGCCGACGATTCCCTCGGGCACGAGCTTCGCCTGCCCTTCCTGGAAGTAGCGGTCGGCCGAACCCTTCTTCATCGCGTCGAGCGAGCCCATGCCCCGGTAGACCTTGTAGCGCCGGCCTTCGAGCAGCACGTCCTCGCCCGGGCTCTCGTCGGTCCCGGCCAAGAGGTTACCCATCATCACGGTCCCGGCTCCCGCGGCCAGCGCCTTGGCAACGTCTCCGGAGTAGCGCGCCCCGCCATCGGCAATCACCGGTATCTTGCGCCGTTTCAGGGCCAGGGCGCACTCCATGATGGCCGACAACTGCGGCACGCCCACGCCGGCTACGATCCGCGTCGTGCAGATCGAGCCCGGCCCGACCCCGACCTTCACCGCGTCGCATCCGGCCTCGGCCAGGGCCACCGCCGCTTCGGCGGTGCCGACATTCCCCGCGACCAGTTGCAGCTTCGGGTACTTGCGCCGGAGCAGACGCATGGTCTCGACCACCCTGTCCTGGTGGCCGTGAGCCGTATCTATGACGAGAGCATCGACATCAGCTTCCACCAGCGCTTCGGCTCGCGCGAACGCGTCACGGGCCACGCCGACCGCGGCCGCAACCTTGAGCCGACGCTTGCCGTCGAGCGTCGCCTTCGGGTTCTCCACCCGCTTCAGAATGTCCTTGGTGGTAATCAGCCCCTTGAGCCGGCGGCGGCGGTCGACTATCGGCAGCTTCTCGACTCGGTGCTTGCGCAGTATCTCACGTGCGCGCCTCAGCGTCGTGCCCTCGGGCGCGTAGACCAGGCCGTCGACCGTCATCACCTTGGCGACAGGCAGCTTCCAGTCATCCTGGAACAAGAGGTCGCGCTTAGTCAGGATGCCGACCAGCCGCATCTTCGCGTCTACGACCGGCAGACCGGAAATCCCGTACTGCGCCATCGACTCGCGAGCTTCGACGATAGTCTTGTCCGGGGTGATGGATATCGGCTCGGCAATCATGCTCGACTCGGCGCGCTTCACCTTGGCGACATGAGCGGCCTGGTCCTCGACCGACAGATTCTTGTGCACCACGCCGATGCCGCCGGACTGGGCCATGGCGATTGCCATGCGCGACTCGGTCACGGTGTCCATAGCCGCACTCACCAGGGGCAGCTTGAGCAGAATCCCCCTGGTGAAATACGACTCGGTATCGACCTCAGCCGGAAGCACGCTCGACCGCTGCGGCAGCAACAGGACATCATCGAAGGTCAGAGACTCCTTGATACTCACCGACACCTCCTCTCAGACGCGCACATCTACCCTGAAAACAGAACCGCCCCCTCCGGGGGGCGGCACAAGGCTCGCGAAATGGATTACAGACAGGCTTACCATAGCGGATTCTACTCAAGAAGACCAGCCGGTCAAGCGCGGGCGGGATTCGGCACCGGGAAGCCGGCCCGCTTTGCAGACCGAGCCGTGAAAAACTGGGGACAGTCCCTGGGAGTCGCACGGGGCCCTGCGAAGGTACAGTCCCCGTTTTCCCTTACGGCGCAACCGGCGCTGCCACGTTGAAGACGTCGGTCCGGATGGCCCGCAACACGGCCTCAGTTAGGACGCGCGCCTTCCTCGCGGTCACGGCTGAAAACAGAGACACGTGCTGCGGTCAAGACTCACCGAGAGGTTCACTGCAATGTAACGTCCATCGTTCCTCTCATCGTGGCTCTCATCGGAGCCATCATCGTTCCGTGAATCGTGTACTGCATTGTCTCTTCAACCGTATTCCAAGCTGCGTTTCAAACCCTACCTTAACCTGAATTCTCAACTGCTCCCGTCATTGGACCACGCATTGTTCAAGAACTTGTTCCGAGAATCGTCCCTCAGGTTGAATCCCCCATCATTCCACTCATTGTACGCTTCAAGATACCAGTCATTGTCTGTCAGGATTGATGCCGGATTGCCTCACAAAAGGCAGCCCCCTGAGCGACCCCTACCCTTGGTCTTCGCGACTTGACCCCGTTCGGAACCCACAGAGAACGTGGGTCTTATGCCCATCTTGGCGCGTTCCGTGGACCGCATCTTTGTTCAATGGCTCGCGATGATCTGGTTCTCTGCCCACTTCCACCTCGCCACCGCTCGACACTAATGACGCTCCTACCCGACCTGCCGTCCTATCTGCCTGGTTTATGACAACTTGCGTCAGCAACCCGCAGACTGCCTTCGTTGACCACTCTGTGCACACGGCCCGGATGGCGCCGCATGGGGAGTTTCGGGGACATCCTCATTCCCGCCCGTCTAACACTCGAGGTCGGTTGTCCATAATGGCCCGTGCCGACCCCCAGGCCAAACCGCTGACACCCGGTCATGTTACCTGACGACTATCTCAGGAAGCTGAAGCAGGACCTCAGCGAGGTCGAGGCTCAGGTTAAGTCTGAGACGCACTACGAACCCGACCTCGACTCCTCAGTTCCCCCCAAACCCCGCACCTCAGGGGTTCCACCCCTAAGGCGGTGTACGCGGCTTCCCCTAGGCGCTGCACGTGCACCTGTAACCCCTTGGGGTGAACCATCGTCCGAGTCCCGGTATGAACCGGACTCCGACTTTTCCCCTCCTCCCGCCGATTTGACATCCCCGCCCGCGAGTCCTAACATGTCCGCGATGAGGATCGGAGTCCTGCTGAGCCTGTTGACGGTCTTGACCCTCGGCTGTCACAAGGTCCCGTATCAGGACCTGATGGATGCTCCCCAGCAGGTGGAGATTGACGACAGGGCCTTCACACTGGACGCCTTAGCCTGGAGCGACTACGTACCGGGGGTGTACGAGCCGACCGCCCTCAACGTCAGCTTCACACTGACCGGCAATGACACCACCAGGCCTTTCCCATCCACGCTGCGGGCAGACCGACTCTGGGCGATCAGATCGCAGGACGAGATCTGGGAAGTCGTGCTCAGTGATCCGTGCCCGCCGCCGAATACTCACAGCATCTGCTACCTAGCCGGCAATGGGCCGAAGTGGCCGGCTGGCATCTGGGTCAGCGTCGCGGCCCGCGTCAGGAGTGACGACGGCAGAACCTGGCTTCTGCGTGACCCGGAAGTGTACATTCCCAACCCAGAAGGTGGCTCGCGAGTTCAGACCATGCCCCGATTCCGCCCGCGGTTTGACAACCCGTCCCGCGAGTCCTAGAATCCACCCGATGGTCGAACTGAATCCGGCTTGGGCGCGGCAAACGGAATCTCAACCGGGATTCCTCGGTACCGAGCGTCCCGCAAGCCGTTTCTCCAAGGAGGACTGAATGAACAAGCCTGCGAGCCGTATCATAGTGTTGCTCATCGTCGGCGGACTGGTCGGCCTGAGCTGCAAACAGACCCCGCCCGTGAACCGCGCCCCGACAATCACAGCGCTGAACCTGCCCGACAGCGTAGTCGCTGGGAATGAAGAGACGTTTCATTGCACCGCCTCGGACCCGGATGGCGACCCGATCTTCTACGGCTGGACGTGCAGCTCGGGGGCGCTCTTGTCAACGACCAGCGCCGCGGTTATCTGGACGGCGCCCGACACGTCCGGGGCCGCAACGATAACGGTCATGGTGCAGGACAGCAGCGGCGCAGGCGACACCAGCAGCGGGACGGTGACGGTCAGCCCCGTCACCACGACCCTCATCGAGTGGGATGGTTCGGTCGCGGCAGGCGACGTCCGATTCTGGACACACAACATCCCGGCGGGCTACACCTTGTCCGGCTCGTTCTCGGTTGACGGACAGAATATCACATTTCTCGTGCTGGACCCGGTCAACTATCAGAGCTGGCGATTCTCCGAACCCTACGACGCCTTGGTCAAAGTGGAGAAGTCGACGGGGGCAAGCTTCTCGGCCGTCATTCCAGCGAGTGGCCTCTACCACTCTATCCTGGACAACATGCACAACGTGACAGCGGACACGGCCGTCCATCTCTTCGTGCAGTCGACGTCCCCCTGAGC
>CAZSUX010000189.1:0-5674 GCA_964610135.1 uncultured bacterium
GCGAACCAGAGCGTGTCCCCGACCAGTTGCGCGCAGCCGTCGAGCGCGACGTCGTCGCTTAGGACCACGCGGACCGGTTCGGTCCAGTTCCCGCCCTCAAGTCGGGAGTACCAAATGCCCGTCACGCTGTCCAGAACCTGCCGTTCCGCCGGCACGCGCACGTCGGGTGTGAAGAAAAAAAGGAACTCAGTCCCATCCGGGGAGATGAACGGCGAATCCTCGCCGCCCGCCGTGTTTACCGGCCCGGGCATCGGCACCGGTTGCTCGAAATCGGACGACACGAGAATCGGCGGAAGTGGATCGGTCGCGGGCGTGCCCTTCACCGCGTCGGCGGGTATCTTCGAGTACCGGTCCTCAAGAAACGGCCACGGCTTCTGACAGCCGACTAGGCACGCGAGGATTACCGAGCAGATGACGACCGGGCGCAGGCGCTTCACACAAACCTCCTTCTGGCTCTTTCCATGGGCCGGGCGCGGCAGGAAGTGGCTCTGACTCAACTCGGGTTGATTATCCCGCGTCCGGACAGAGGGTCAAGCGTGGCCGACAGTTCTTGACAAGCTGCAATACGAGCTGACACTTAGTTCCGTTGAAAGGAACCTGATGAGAATTGCCACCTTGCTGATTCTGAGTGCTATCACGACCCAAGCCCAGTGGCGGGACCGTCCGGCGGACCTACCTGGGCCGAAGGGCCTAGAGCCGAGGGTCCCCACGCTGCTGGGCGACGCGACGCCCGTCGATTCGTCGTACTGCCGACTTGTCGGCAACTGGCCGTTCGGACCTTCGTATGCACTGACGCTCGACTCAGCCCGAAACCTGGTGTTTTGCGGCTCGGGCGGCGGAGTGTATGTTCTGGATGTGAGTGACTCGACCAACCCGGTCAAGCTGTCCGAGGCAATCCACACGACCGGCCTGGCGTACGGTTTCTGCCTGCAAGGCGACCGGATCTACGTTGCCGCCAACCCGGCGGGGCTGGAAATATGGGATGTTTCGTCAGCGGCCAGTCCGGCGTTCCTCGGCCGGCTCGGTACGCCGGGTTCGGCTAACGGCGTAGCCGTCGCGGGGGACTACGTCTACTTGGCGGACTACGACTCCGGGCTGCGCGTAATTGACGGGTCAAACCCGCAGAACCCGCGGGAAGTCGGGCACTACGACACCCCGGGCTATGCTAGAGGCGTGGCGGTCGCCGGGGACTTCGCCTATGTGGCGGACAGTGATTCCGGACTGCGCATTATCGACGTCTCAGAGCCAAGAGACCCACAAGAAGTCGGCCATTATGACACCCCTGGCCTTGCCTCGGGCGTTGCAGTCGCCGGGAACTATGCCTACGTCGCAGACGACAGCTCAGGGCTGCGTGTGATTGATGTCTCGGACCCGCAAACCCCACATGAAGTCGGGCAGTACAATACGCCGGGCCACGCACGTGCGGTTGTGGTAGGCAGCCATGCGTACGTCGCCGATCGGGATTCCGGGCTGCGCGTAGTTGATATCTCAGACCCACAGAACCCACATGAAGTCGGCCACTACTGCATTTCGGCCTATGCTAACGGTGTGGCCGTTGTCGGAAACTGCGCCTATGTTGCTTACGGTGGCAGCGGGCTGCGCGTAGTTGATGTCTCAACCCCCTCAAACCCAACGGAAGTCGGGCACTACGACGCACCGGGCTATACCAGCGGGGCAGCAGTCAACGGGAACTATGCCTATGTTGCCTGCGACCCTTCCCTACTATGCGCAATCGACATCTCAAACCCACAGAACCCGGAGCAAGTCGGGGACTGCCGCTTGCCGGGTGCTACTCGTGGCCTGGCGGTTGCCGGGAACTTCGCCTACGTGACAGACTATGATTCCGGGCTGCGCATCATCGACGTTTCCGACCCGCGGAACCCACACGAAGTAGGGCATTGCGGCACTCCTACTGTCGCCGAGGACGTAGCGGTTGCAGATAGCCACGCCTTTGTGACGGACTACATTGCCGGGCTGCGCGTCATCGATGTTTCCGACCCGCAGGACCCGTACGAAGTCGGGTACTACGACACGCCGGGCTCTGCCCTGGGCGTGACGGTCGCGGGGAACTATGCCTATGTGGCGGCCCGGGAGTCTGGACTGCGCGTTATCGACATCTCAAACCCACAGAACCCGCAGGAAGTCGGGCATTACGACACTCCCGACCAGGCCAGTGGCGTAGCGGTCGTTGGGGACTACGCGTATGTGGCTGACTACTGGTCCGGGCTACACGTAATCGACGTTTCCAACCCGCAGAACCCGCAGGAGGTCGGGTCATATGACACGCCCGGCTCTACCCGCAACTTGGCGGTGGCCGGGAACTACGCCTACATGGCGGACGGTGATCCGGGACTGCGCGTAGTCGACGTCTCGGACCCACAGAACCCGCAGGAAGTCGGGTATTACGACACTCCAGGTTATGCCTTTGGTGTGACGGCCGCCGGGAGCTATGCGTACGTGGCAGACTACTGGTCCGGGCTGCAGATAATCGAGTTCTACGGCATGGACGTCGAAGAAACGCCGAACGCCGAGGTCCGACCGACGAACGCGCCACCGACCATCGTCCGCGGCGTCCTGTTCCTAAACGGGGACTGTCCCCGCACGGGGACTTTCCCCAAGGCCCTGCTCGACATCTCCGGCCGCAAGGTACTCGACCTGAAGCCGGGGGCTAATGACGTGAGCCGATTGACAACAGGCGTGTACTTCGTCAGGACTCTGGAAGGCGGGGCGTCCAACGCGTGCGTCCGCAAGGTCGCAGTGCTGCGTTGAATCTCCAACTTGGAAATGTCTGGGGGCTATAGGCGTGAGCCGTAGGCTGGAAGCGTTCGCGCGGACGTTCGCCGCGAGTGGAAGACGGTCAGCAGACGGACGCTAGCTCGACAGCTTTACGCCAAGCTTGCGGAGCCCGCGCCGGCCCGAAGGAGTGATGTGGAATTCCCGCCCGGACCTCTTCAGCCAACCCTGTTCGACCAGCGCCGCGGCCAGGAGCGACCCGAGGTGAGAACCGATGTGCGCGTAGAACATGCCGGCGTGCCGCTCCACACAGGCGTTGACCTGCTTGCGCGGGCCGGAATCGAGTTGGTCGACGGGGACTCCCAGCGCGGACAGCTCCCGCCGCCCCTTCACCGTCACCCGCAACTCGCCGCTGTCGGAGCGGATCCAGGCTTTGCGGACCAGGGCGTCGTAAAGGCTCTCGCCGAGCGCACCGCCGATGTGGTCATAACAAACTGCAGCCAATTTCCGCGGACCAACTTTGCTCATTGTGCCAGCCCCTTCGCTATTTCGATTGCATGGATTGCGACTCCGGCCGGGTCAGGACCAACCAGGAAAAAGAGCGGCTCCTTGCCCCAGCCCCGCGACTCGTAGAAGACCGGCGGCACCCTGCCGCTGGTCGTGACTAAATGCTCCACCTTCCACGGGATCGAACCCTTGTCCTTGCCGATCAACTCCCTGGGCTCGACCGTCCGGTCGATGCTGCCGAACGCCATTCCCTTGGTAGCGCAGTAGTCCTGCACGTGCTTGGATATGGCCTCATTCCAGCGGAAGTTAAGCCCGGCCCGGATGGTCGGATCGTGGCGGCGCGTCTCTATCACCAGCCGCGCCATGTGGTCGGAAACTCCAGCCCGAATCGGTCCCGACGCTTTCGGCATCCCGGCAACGACGGTTATCCTGCCGTCGACTCCGAGGACCTGGTCCGGACCTTCCGCGCCATCCGGCGCGCAAACAATATTCACCCGCACCTCGGGCACCAGCGCACTGAACTCCCGGCACCCCTCAAGCATCGCAACCGCTTCCGCCAGTTTCCGTTCCTCATTCATCGTTCATCGCTCATCGTCACTTCTTGAGGGCGCCGAAGTACGCCGCCCAGAACGGATCGACCACCGGGTGTACGAGCTTAGTCTCCCGGCCGTCCTCGACGAGTACCATCCCCTTGCGCGTGACCTCGCCGATTGCCGCGCATGGGATGTGTCGCCGCCGCAGGGCGGCAAGCACGTTGCCGGCCTTCTTCGGCCGGCACATAACGATGAGCGTGCCCTCGCTGATTGACTTGTATGGGTCGATGCCGTACAGATCGCATATTTCCCGGACGCACGGCATCATCGGTATCGCCTCTTTGACCACCCGCACGCCGAATCCTCCGGCCTGGGCCATCTCATACAGGCCGCCCCAGAGCCCACACTCGGTTGCATCGTGCATCGCGGTCACGCCTTTGTCGCGCACACCCACGCTCACCGCAGCGAACGCGTCCTCGACCACCGACATCTTCCAGAAGATCTTCTCGGCCCTGCGCGCGAACTCGGCCCCGAACTTCTTCTCCAGTCGGTCGGGGAACATCGCGGCGAAGATACCGGCGGCTTCGATGGCCGGGCCCTTGGTTGCGATGATGCTGTCCCCAGGCCGCGCAAACCTCGGTGCGACGTAGTCGTTGAGGCCGCCCTCGGCGATGACGGTGGCGCCGCCGACCATCGGGTATCCGCAGTTGCCGTAGCGTGCGGTGTGGCCGGTGACCACCGAGACTCCATACCGCCGGCACTCACTGTGAATTGTCTTCCAGACTATTTCCAGCTGGTCCTCGGTGATGTCCATCGGCAGATTGAAGTCAATGGCAAGGTAGCGCGGCGGCAAACCGCTAGTGACGACGTCCGAAAGCAGGATGTGGATGGCGAACCATGCGGCCCGTTTCCAGCCGTACTCCGGCACGATGAAGACCGGGTCGGTGGTCAAGGCCAGCGCGCGATTCCCGACGCGGATGATGCCGGTGTCTACGCCGTGCATCGGGCCGACCAGCACGTTCCGGCTCTTCGCGCCCAGCCGCGGGTAAATCAGCTCCTCAAACACCTGCTGGGAGATCTTGCCGATCTCCGGCAGTTTCTCTTTCACCTGCTTATTCTACGCCTGAAACGGCCTAGGTCAAACCATGCCAGCATGCACCGGACAATCCAGAATCCAGAAACCAGAAACTAGAATTCAGAATTCCAGCCGGGAACCCAGGCCAGTCCGGTCTCCCGCATCTGTAATACAAACGTACAAGATCGTCGTTTTCGCGACGTTGTTTCTCTCCGCCGCCTCTGTCCTGGGGCCGCCAAGTTCTTGGCAACCACCGTCAAATGCCGTCCGCGTTGACGCAAGAAACGAGTTCGATTCGGGACTCAATCTGTGTCCATCTGCGTTCATCTGTGGTTCCATCGGGTTTGGTTGCGGCCTCCGAGGCCGCGCTATGTTCAGCAGTGCTAATCTGTGGTTAGGTGCCGTCCGAACCTTGGTGCCTTGGAGTCTTTGTGGTAAGATGTCCGCGTGCTTCGGAGTTTCGTGCGCGCGAACCGCCGCATCTGCGCGGCAATCGAACGCCGCCTGCCCCAGCGCCGGCTCGATATCTCCCTGCTCTACGAACGCACCGTGGGAGAGAAGATGCAGGACTTGCCCGCCGGCTCCATCATCGTAGATGCCGGCGGCGGACGGCTCTGCCCCTACGCTGAGTACAAACCGGCCGGCCTCCGCATCATCGCGGTTGACGTGACCGACGAGGACCTGCGCCGCAACATCGAAGCCGACGAATGGCGCGTGGCCGACATTACTACGCACCTCCCCTTCGCGGACGGAGAAGTAGCCATCGTCACCTCCAAACACGTACTCGAACATCTGCCCGACACCGGCCGCTTCCTCGACGAGGCCC
>CAZSUX010000190.1:0-5650 GCA_964610135.1 uncultured bacterium
GTGCACGCCGGGGTCGAAATAGACTGTGGCCCTCCGCAAGTCAGTTTTCATGACTACACTATAGCGTCATAACGCCATAGTGTCAAATCACCACCCCCCGGCCGTAAGCTGCAAGCCGCAAGCTGTCAGCTGTCATCATCGTCTCGACCGGCCGCGTTGGTTGCCTGCAGCAGCCCGGTCGGACTTCGCGGCAGAAGCCGTTCGGCTCTAATCGTTCGCCGACCGCATCAACTGGGAACTGGGACCTGCAAACTGGTCCCTCGCGGCGAAGCCGCGCTGCGCCTTGACATCGCTCCGTAATAGGTGACTGTGGGGCTGTTGAAGAAGTGTCTGTTGGGTCCCTGTTGGCCAAATGGACAGAAAGTCGCCAGCGTAAGTGACGCTGCTGCGGCAGTTGCTGACGGCCGTTTCCGCGTCAGACTTCGACTTTGCACCAAAGTGGGTTTTTCAACAGCCCCACTGTCCCTCATTCACCTCAGAGAGGTCAGTATCCAGACACCGTAGCGCAGGATCTTTGCCGTTCAGCCGGCGTACGTCTGGGCTATTCCCTCAGTCGGGACTTTCTGGCATATGTCGCCAGGGCCATGATGCTCAGGATGAGCACCGGCGTCAGCAGGGCGACGGGAAGGACATTACCGGGGTTGAGGTTACGCTTGGGCAAGACCGTGAAGTGGACGATCGTACTCGTCTGCGGGCGGCTTTCGCCGGCCGTTTGCGCGACGATAATCAGGGAGTAGCTGCCAGCCTTGACTAGGTGTACCTTCCAGTCGAGCGGCAGCGTCTGACCCGAGTCGATCACGCCGATGAAAAGTCCCTTCTCAGCGCTCCAGTCCTCAAGGTCGACCGGCAGTTTCGTACCTTCATCGACCAGCGACAGGTAGGTGGTGACGTCACTGACCGCACTGGGAGAAACGTTCCGGATGTTCGCCTGGACCGTGATGTACTCGCCCGCAGTTCCGGACAGGGACTGGCTCGACCGAATCTGCAGCTCGAGTGAGGAGCTACCGTCAGCCGGGTTCGTGGTGGCGGCTAGCACTAGCGGGGCACCCACGAGCGAGACAAGCAGGAAGAGTGATGATGCGCGCATGTCTATTCGCCCCGTACGATGCCCTTGGTACTGAAGTTGCGGATGCCGAGGAACAGAAACGCCAGCGCCAGCAGAAGGAAGCCCACGACCGGCAGAATGTGCTGGGAGTTCTGGGCTAGTGCCGTATGGTAGTCAACCAGCACATTGTCGAGCGAGGCGAAGGCGTTATCAAGGGGATTGATACGGCTCAGCAATGACGCCAGCGTACTGCCTTTCAGCGTCGTCCCGAACGTCGCCGGAATCGCCAACGCCAGGCTGAAGACCAAGGAAGTCGTCAGGACGTTCCGGCTCGACCGGAAAAGAAACGACAGTCCGTAGCAGACAAGGACAAAACCGGATATGCACGCGGTGCCGAAAAGGAAGACATAGCCGATGAAGAACGGGGCCAGGTGTGTCCCAGCGGAGGTGACTATCATGTATGGCAGCGCCACTACGAAGACGGCCAGCCACAGCGCCATCGAGGCCATGAACTTGCCGAGGACGAAGCCCCGCACTGTCAACGGCGCAAGGAAGAGGCCTTCGGCGGTCTCTTTCTCGAACTCCGAGGTGATGGCTGACGAGGCATCGATGACCGCAACAAGGAGTCCGACGCCGATGATTACCTTGCTCAGCAGCCAGAGCATCTCCGTCTGGTCGAGCAAACTCAGCTCCCGGTCGGTAAGCAGGAGGTAGCTGGTGAAGCTGAAGATGAGCGAGGAAATCAGCAGCCAGAGACTACCTTTCCAGGTGTAGAGCATCGCCCGGATGTCCTTGAGAGATATCTGCCAGGCCATGGTCAGGAGCTGGTCAACTTGAGGAAGATGCTCGTCAGGTCGGAACCCGGCAGATGCGCCCGGTCGCGAAGTTGCTGCAGTGTTCCTTCGGCGACCAGGCGACCGCTGTTGATGATGGCCATGCGCGAGCAGAGTTCTGCGACTTCGTTCAGTAGATGGGAGGAATAGAAGACAGTCGTTCCCTGCCGGTTCATCGTCTTGAGCAGCGTCCGGATGTCCTCCTGACCCTGCGGGTCGAGCCCGAGCGTCGGCTCGTCGAGGAACAGGACCATCGGGTCGTTGATTATTGCGCGAGCCAGACCCAATCGTTGCTTCATTCCTCGCGAGAGAGCCCCGATTCGACTGTTCATTCGTGAGGATAGCCCGACCAGCGCGAGTTTGGCCTTCGCCGTTTCAGCGACCGGGTTGATGCCGTACAAGCGGGCAAAGAAGGTGAGGTACTCGAGCGCGGTCATCCATTCATAGTAGCCCCGGCTCTCCGACATGACGCCGATGGCCATCCTCACAGCCATGCCCCTGCCGGATGGGCTGCCGACAACCGTCGCGCTGCCTCCGTCCGCTTGCAGCATACCCGCAAGCACTCTTATGGTTGTGGTCTTGCCGGCGCCGTTCGGCCCGAGGAAGCCGAAGAACTCACCGGCTCCCACGTCCAGGCAGAGATTGTCGACCGCCGTCGTTTTCCCGTACAGCTTGGTCAGGTGTGTGATTCGAATCGCCGGGCCGGCTTCAGTCATGCTTGCTGGTTTGCTTCCGGCCCCAGAATAGATTGGCCAGCAGGGCGCCGGCTCCGACGATGATGAAGAACCAACTCGTGAAGAAGTTGATGGACTCTTGTGCATCCGGGACGTCGTAGAAGAGCCTCAGATAGAGGCCGAATCCGAGCAGCGCCACCGCGACGAGCAGGAAAACAAGTCGCATCCTGTCAGTTCTCCCACCGGAAGCCGGTGATGACACTATCGATCGTGGTCCACGACGACGAGTCGACGCGCGGAACCGTGAAAGTCATGACGCCGGCCATGTCCTGGCCCGTGACGTACGTCCGCACGGTCTGGCATTCGACGCCTGCCGACGAACTCAGATAGGACAAACGGTACGCGTCGACGCCGCTGATTGTCTGTTTCTCGTAGCTGTCACGCCTGTACCCAGGGGTCGTGGTCTTCAATCGCGGCTCCTCACGGCTGAGGACATAGAGCTCGAGCGTGCTGTTGTCAGGGACATCCATCAGTTCGACGCTTCCGGTCGCGTGGTCGAATGTGAAAATGTAGCTGCCAAGTTTGTCTCCGGACTTCGCCTGCCACTCCCGGGGCGCCGTGATGCCGAAGTAGTTCTCGCGCGAGTCGCGATTGTGGAAGGTGACTTCACCTTGAACGGCACTCACAACCGGCTTTAGTGATTCCGGTCGGGGGCGGGCCGTGTGGCGCTCTCTTGCCAGCGGCCCAAAGGAGAAGAGTGTGAGCGCGGCCAGAGCGATAATTGTGCCTAGCAGGACGACGACCACCTTGAGATTCATGTTACTTTATTTGACCATCTCCACGGGGGCAGGATTCCTACGCGGAATGGGGCGCGGAGGCCGGCCTCGGTCGGCCTCCGCACCTGGGCTTCACACTGAGAACAGAGGATTCCATCACGCATGGGTGAGGGGTGGGGTCGAATCTACTCTCCGTCCTCGCTATCGCCTTCTTGCTCCCCGCTCTGTCCTTCTTCTCCGCCCTCCGCGTCTTTCTGGTCGGCAGCCGCGCTGCCGGTCAGGGCGTTCACCGTTACGCTGGCGGGCTTCCCCGCAGCGTCGAGTACGTGTACTTCATAGGTGAGTCCTTCCTTGCCGCTGGCGAGTTTGATGGCATAGGGCTGCCCGGGTATTGCGGCCGTAGCCGCCTTGACGGCATCGAGTGGCGACACTTTGGCTTTGGCCGCATCGGTTGCACTCAGGTCGGCCTCGTCCGGGCCATTCTCGTTGTCGCTGGATTGGTCGCCCTCCTCGACCTGCAGGGTATCTTCGTCCTGCTCATCGCTGAACGTGACCAGCACCTTGCCGGTGCCGGCGTCGACGAGGGTCTTGGAGTGCACGCCGGATGCGTTGTTGAAGTCGATTCCGTAGACGAGGAAGCCGTCTTCGACCTCCAGCGCGGCCTCAAGCACGGGTCCTTGGATCTTCGCCGCGGCGAGGGCATCCGCTAGCGTTACTTTTGCCATGCTCTGTAGTTGCTTCGCCTTCGGCGCTACTGCAATCGAACCCGTGAACTGCGGGTTCTCGGCGGCGGCAACGACGCTCGCCACCAATGACACCATGAGTAGGAGGATGGTGCCGATTCCGGTTGATTTCATCATGCCTTGCTCCTCTTCAGTTTGCACCTTGTGGCGCGAGCGGTTAGTTCTCGCCGCCCCCGCCGTTCTCTCCGTTGCTGCCTTCATCGTTGTTTGACAGGGCAGCCTCGAAAGCCGCGAGCAGGTCCGGGTTGTGGCTGACGTCGACGAGAATCGAATCGCCAGAGACCTGGGCGTGCGCGAAGTCCAGCCCGCTCAGCCAGCATGGGGCGTCTAAGACCACTGAGACCGGGACGACCGTGTCGTTCTGTACGACGATGCTGTCACCCACGAGTCCACATTCGGTCTGGTTCGTGAATGCCGAGCGGAGCGCGAAGGATTTGGCGGTTCCGGTGTCCGGCGTGTACGTGCCGCCAATGAGAATCGACATGCCGTCGTACGGCGACTGACCACTCGTGGCGAATTCGACGTCGGTCTTCCGGAAGACGCCCGGGTACACCGCTACCGTGTCGATGAACGCGCTGCCGTTGGCGACGTCCAGGTCAAAAGGCCCGTTCACGGCTATGTCGGGCAGTTCCTGTTCGCCACCCTGTTCGCCGTCTCCGCCGCCGACATTCTGGTCGCCCGAATTCTCCTGGATGCTGAAACCGCCCACGTATACCCGTGCGGCGGTCACATCCAGGGTTCCGCTCGGCAATTGGATGCCGCGCAGCTCGTTTGCGTCCGAGTGAAAGGCGGTGACTGACAACAGCACATGCGTTGTCTTCTGAGGGTTCGGTGCGACGCTGTGACAGCCGGACGCAGCCAGCACGAATGCCAGCGCCGCGAGTGCGGCCATCAGACTGCTGTGTGGTTTGCTCATACGTTTCCTCCTTGCAGGCTGTCCGCCGGGTGTCCGGCGAGAGCTGCTGTTTTGCTTTCCACGCATCTATGCTAGCTGCCCTGCATTAAGCCAGCCTTGAGCCACGGTTAAACATGAGGATCGCGTCCCGGGCCCGCAAGTCATTCATCGGAATCCGGCGCGATGGACCGGCCGGGCGGTAGTTCGGAATTCTCCGGCACCTCTGCCAAGGCTAGTTCGGCGCATAGCCGGCTGCAATAGGGGTAATGCTCGGAACTGCCGGCGACTTTTCGGCAACCCTTCCGGGCGCACTGCTGAGCGATTTCGGCCTGGACGATTCCGACGGGCGTCTCGTCCTTCCTCGTGAACGTGAGGAAAACAACCAGCGCCATGATTGTGGCGAGGAACAGAAAGCTCGTTACGGTCGGCCCGAGGGCGAGGCCGCCGTCGGCATGGGCCTGTGACAGGTAGTCGCCGATGGAGGCGCCGAGCGGCCGGGTCAGGACGTAGGCGAGCCAGAAGGCGAGCACCGCGTTGGCGGACTGGCGCTGTCGTTTTGTGACGAGGTCCAGCTTGACGGCGTAGTGACCAATTGCCACGGCGACGATAAGGCCGGCGAAGATGAACACCGAGGTCAGGTAACCAAGGTCGAGTTTCTCCGCCGAGAGGTCGCCCGACGCCGTG
>CAZSUX010000191.1:0-5625 GCA_964610135.1 uncultured bacterium
TCGACAACGAAGTGGCTGAGGCAGCAGCCAGGCATTACCTGGCGGGGCTGTCCGAAGAGGGCGTGGACACCTTGCTGCTCGGCTGCACTCACTTTCCATTGCTGGCACGGGTGATCGGCCGTGTCGTTGGTCCGGCGGTCGCGCTCGTCGATTCGGCGGAGGAGACCGCGGCCTCGGCCGAGGAGCTTCTAGCCGGGCAGGGGCTGCTGAGTCCGGGTGGAGCGGTGCGGCACCGTTTCTATCTGTCCGACCTGGCGCCGAATTTCCAGACCGTGGGCGAGCGTTTCCTCGGTGAGCCGATGGGCGAGGTCGTGCGTGCGTCGGTCGGAGACGCCCCGGAGTGCAGGCAATGACCCGCGATGACGGCCGGAGGCCGGATGAGATGCGTCCGGTTACGTTGGAGCTTGGGTGTCTGAAGTACGCCGAGGGGTCGTGTATGGCCGTGGCCGGCAACACGCGCGTGCTGTGCGCGGCCTCGGTCGAGCGGAGGGTGCCACCGTTCCTGGCCGGCAGCGGCCAGGGCTGGGTGACGGCCGAATACGGGCTGCTGCCGCGTGCCACGCACCAGCGGACTGCGCGCGAGTCGGAACGCCCGCGCGGCCGCAGCCAGGAGATAAAGCGGTTCCTCGGGCGGTCACTGCGGGCGGTCTGCGACCTGTCGGCGCTGGGTGAGCAGCAGATTATCGTGGACTGCGACGTGATCCAGGCCGACGCCGGGACGCGTACCCTGGCTCTGACCGGCGGGTTCTGTGCGCTGAGGCAGGCGGTGGAGACGATGCGCGGGCGCGGACTGGAGCGCGACCCGTTGATCGAGCACGTTGCGGCCATCAGCGTCGGTATCGTCGACGGCGAGGTTCTGCTCGACCTCGAGTACTCCGAGGACTCACGCGCCGACACGGACATGAATCTGGTCCTGACCGAGAGCGGCCGGATCGTCGAGGTCCAGGCGACGGCCGAGCACGTGCCGTTCGGGTTCGATGAATTCACCCGGATGTACGACCTCGCGGCGCGGGCAATCGGCGAGTTGATTCAGTTGCAGCATGCCAGTCTCAAGGAAAAGGGATAAAGGGATAAAGGGACAAAGCGATAGAGTCCCGGCACTCGATCCCTCGATCCCTGCATCTCTCGATCCCTCTCCTCTGACAACCAAGCGTTTCCAGCGGACCGCATCGGAGCGGCTCTGGGGCAAGCGGCTGGACCAGTACCTGATCCAATCCGGCCTCGGGGTCTCCCGGACCAGGGCGGCGCAGCTCATCGACAACGGCAAGGTGCTGGTCAACGACCGGCCCTCCAAGCCGAGCTACCGCGTCAAGCCCGGCGACGAGATCAGCGCGGCGTTCGAGCCGGAGCCGGAGATAACCGTCGAGCCCCAGAAGATGGACCTGGACATCGTCTACGAGGATGAAGACATCCTGGTGTTGGACAAGCCCGCGGGCATCATAGTTCACCCGGCGCGGGGGAACCGGGACCGGACCCTGGTCAACGCGCTGCTCTACCACTGCAAGAGCCTGCCGCTACGGCAGGATTCGCTGATCCGGCCGGGGGTCGTTCACCGGCTCGACAAGCACACGACCGGGCTTCTGATGTTCGCCAAGAACGACGAGGCATTGCGTGGGCTCGGGTACCAGATCGAACACCGGACGGTCGTGCGCGAGTACGCGTCTTTTGCCTGGGGCGACTTCGAAGCAGACCAGGGGACGGTGGACGCGCCCATCGGTCGGCACGCTATAGACCGGACCCGGATGGCGGTTACGCCTTTCGCGGCGCGGAACGCGGTTACGAACTACGAGGTGTTCCGGCGCTACGGGGTTTGCACCTACCTGCGAATCCGGCTCAAGACGGGCCGGACGCACCAGATCCGCGTGCACATGCAGCACATCGGCCATCCGGTCGTCGGCGACCCCGAATACGGCGGTCGCAGCGCGGCGGTCATCACCCAACGCGACCACATGACCCGGTTCCGGGACATGCTGGCGATCATGAAGCGTCAGGCCCTCCACGCCGCCCGCCTTGGTTTCAACCATCCGCGTACGCGGAAGTACATCGAGTTCTCATCATCGTTGCCGGACGACATGGAGCGACTGCTGTTATACTTGGAAGACCACGCACGGGACAAGTGACAGCAATCGGCGGGCAGGTCAAGGACGTACTCCAAACGCCGGGAATCGGCCACGATGGACGAAGGGGCGCTTGACTCGACCACACCAAGGGTTAGGATTGACGTGATGAGTGCACGCCTCGGGCTGTTCCTGGCCGGCTGTCTGCTCTTTGTTGCCTGCGTGACCGAGGACCTCGGGCCGATGCCTGCGTTTGAGGTTCCGCAGTGGCAAGATGGTGAGACTTCCGGGTACGTTGTCACCCGGAATGACTCGGCCCTGTATCGCTCGGTCGTGACGCTGGAGTTCGACGAGGAGATGGGAGACGTCGCTCAGAGCGACAGTGTCCGTATCGTTCCCACTCTGATCGTGACGAACGTGGTCCAGCCGCTCTCCGGCGCCGATTGGTACTTCGACTCGGTCCAGGTCGTGTTCCGGCGCGACGCCCTATCGCCGCTCCGTACCTTCCGGTCGGTCGAGACCGATATCTCGCAATTCGAGCTCACCGCACGCTACGCGCCAGGCAGGGTACAGATCGAGAAGCAGACGATCGACGGCGGCACCGAAGAGGAGCTGCGCCTGCCCAGCCGGTTCCATTCCTACGACATGGTCCAGACCTGGCTCCGGGCCGTGCCGCTGGTCTCCGGAACGTCATTCCGCGACAACCTCGTCATTCCGTTCGAGTTCCGGACCGTGCCCGTGAAGTTCCTGGTGCTCGGTACCAAGCTGGTGACGACCAAGATCGGCGACATCATGTGCCGGGAAATCGTGCTCATCCTTCCCACGCGTGAGGTCCGGTTCTGGTACGAACTCGCCCAGCCGCACCGTTTCGTTGGTCTCAACGACACGCAGAACAACACCCAGATGCTGCTCGAGAGCTTCCAGCTGGCACACAACGACACGGTGCCGGCGCCAATTGCTCGCTAGGCCGGTCGGCGTGGTATTACTGGCTTTGACTGCAGTGGTGTGAAGGGAGTGCATATGGTCAAGACCGTCAGACTCGCGCTGGCTCTGCTGGCGCTGGCATCGATATCCTATGCCGACTGGGTCGCCATCGGCCCGGATGGCGGCAACATTGTGGCGCTGGGTCTGGATCCACAGCGGCCGGCGACCTTGTACGCGCTGCCGTACGAATACCCGGACGGCCCGCGCGTGTTCAAGACGACAACCGGTGGTGAAAGCTGGACGAACGTAGGCCTGCTGCCGGACTACGCCGTCAACCTTCTGCTCGTTGACCCGCACGATTCCAGCTACCTCTACGGCATGACTTCCACCATGCTGTGGCGTTCGACTGACGGCGGCTCATCCTGGGACAACTACGCCCTTCCGACCTACGCAATGAGCATGGCCACGGACCCGCTGGTTCCCGGCCGGCTCTTCGTCAGCGGCTACAACTACTCCGGTTATGCGGTTCCGGTTGTCATGACCTCCACCGACTACGGTCAGTCCTGGAATACGCAGGTGCTTGTTCCGGATACCGCGTACTCGTACTGCGTTGCCTGTGACCCCGTCGATACCGGCAAAGCGTACGCGGGGTGCTCGAGTGGGCTTGTGTTCCAGACCACCGATGGCGGGACGCATTGGGATTCCGCTTGTAGCGGCCTGCCAGGTACTTCCTACGTACAAGATGTTGTTGTCAACCCCGGGAACCACGGAATCGTTCTGGCTGCGGCCACCGACGGCATGTATCGGTCGACCGACGCCGGTGGTACGTGGAGCAAGGCAGGTGCCGTCGCCCGGGCGTCCGATCTGGCGCTGTCGCGGGCCAATCCTGCCCTCGTCTACTGCCTTGGCTACGACACGGCGCCATGTCTATACGTCTCGACCGACTCCGGTGCAACCTGGGCGATACAACCCGGCAACGTGCAGCAGAGCAAGGGCGGCAGTTTGATACCTGACCCCTCGGATGCTGACGTGGTGTATTCCCCGGGCCTGAGAGGGGTTCTCAAGACCACTGACCGCGGCGCGCATTGGGCCGCCTCCAACATTGGCATCCGTATCGCCACAATTCCGACAATCAGTGTGAGTCCGTGGAACCGGCACGCCGTCTACGTTGAGGCCACTGACAACGCCGTTTTCCAGTCGCAGTGCGCGGGTGATACCTGGACTCGCTGCGAAGACTTCCTGTCCTGCGGTGCCATCTGCGGCATCGGGCTGGCACCCGGGGTCGGAGCCGACCTGATGTGGGCGCTCGAAGGCTCGGGCTGAGGGCAAGCCGAGCTCTTCAAGAGCGCAGACGGCGGGACCGTCTGGACACAAATGGACTCCTACTACGACGATGGCGGTTGCTGCATTGTCCACCCGGATTCGACCGACCTGATTCTGACCGGCGGCAAAGGTCCGATTACGCAGACCAACTGGTCGTTCGTGGTTTCGTACTCCAAGAACGGGGGCAACACCTGGACCCGATGCAACCTGTCCGGCTCTAATTCTGGCTGGTGCTATTCCCTGGCCGTTGCGCCATCGGCCACCGAGATCATCTACGCGGGTGGTCAGGTCGCGGGTGCGCCGGCGGTCTATCGTTCCACCGACCTCGGCGCAACCTGGTTACCAACTGCAACCGCGCCGACCGATACGGTTTGGTCACTTGAGGTTGGCCCGGCGGATGCGGCCAGGGTCCTTGCGGCTACGTCCGACGGCGTGTTCCTGACCACGAACTCGGGCGCAACCTGGACCAACCTGCATGGCGGCAACCTGCGCGCCGCGCTGCAGTATCCGGGCAGCCCGGATACGCTGGTCGCAGGCGGGACGGCAGGCGCCTCGATTTCAACCGACGGCGGCGGCACATGGAACCCGATGAACTCCGGGCTTGAGGGCCGCGCGGTGACGGCACTCGAGTTCGCGGACCACGGCGGCAACTACCTTCTCGCTGGCACGGTAGGCGGCTCGTGCTATGCCTGGCAGTTCGGAGCGGGCCTCGCCGAGAGGCCGCTGACGATGAACGATAAACGAGCAACGATGAACGACGTCCGCGTGTGGCCAAACCCGTTCGTGTCGTACGGACGGGCGGTTGGGCACGAGCGCGACGAGTTTGCCATATACGACCACTCGGGTCGGCAGGTCGGCATGGCAAAGGGCGACCGGATTGGCGCGGGGCTTGCGGCCGGCGTCTACTTCGTGCGTCCGGCGCAAGCTCAAGCACAAGCGCAGGCTACTGTCCGAGTCGTCAAGACAAGGTAGACTTCGGGCACTGAAACCAACTGGGGCAGGCGTCACGCCTGCCCCGGCCGCCCGTCAAATCACAACAGACGTGCGGCACGATTGCCGTCCCAGTTTCACACGGAACCGGCCCGAACCTTCTACCGGTCCTTGACCTGAACCTGAACCTGAACCTGCCTCTGCCAGACCTCAGCCTCGACCTTGTCCTAAGTCAGCACGCCTCGCTGGCATTCTAGAATCGGAACCCGTCAGATTCCGCGGAAGGGAGGCCCCCGGACCGGGCGTGCGCGAGGTGCGACAGGCGGGTTTGTCGCGACGGGCACTCGTCAATGCTAACCGATTGAGTCTGAAGGGTATACCCCCCCCCCCG
>CAZSUX010000192.1:0-1197 GCA_964610135.1 uncultured bacterium
TTTCCGGTTCCTTCACCAGGGCCCGGGCGATCGAGGTCTTCTGTTGCTCGCCGCCCGAGAGCTGGTGCGGATACGAGTCCTTCTTGTGAACGAGTCCGAGCCGGTTAAGCGTATCCTGGATCCGTCCCGGTATCTCCTTGCGGTTGGTGCCGATGACTCGCAGTACGAACTCCAGGTTCTCGTAGACAGTGCGCTCGGCCAGCAGCCGGAAATCCTGGAAGATGATGCCGATCCGTTTGCGCAGGTGCGGCACTTCGGACAAGGGCATCTTCCTGAGGTCATAGCCGAGTACCTTGACCTTGCCCGACTCGGGCAGGTCCTGGCGGTAGAGCAGCCGCAGCAGCGTGGTCTTGCCGGCACCGGTGGCGCCGAGGATGAAGATGAAGTCGCCCTTCTCGATTGTCAGGTTGACGTCGGTCAGGGCCGGCCACGAGTGCTGGTACAGCCGGGACACGCCGACGAGTTCGACGGCGTTAATCGAATCTCGTTCTTCGTTCATCGTCTATCGTTCATCGTTGTCCTAGCTGACGTACCACCGGGCAAGGGCGATGCAGGCCGTCACGCCGTCGCGGGGACCGATCTTCTTGCCGGCACTACGCGCGTTGTATTGTATCGGAACTTCGGCGATTCGGCAATGCCTGCGCAGCAGCTTCGCTGTTATCTCCGGCTCGATTTCGAACCGGTCGGCGGACAGGCCCAGGCTTTGGAAGAGTGGTCGCCGGATGAGCTTGTAGCAGGTCTCCATGTCGGTGATGCGTCCCCCGAACAGGGCGTTGGTCATGAACGTCAGGAAGTAGTTGGCCAGCTTGCTCAACAGCAGGAAGTTGCCGCCGCCGCGAAACCGCGAACCGTACACGGCGTCCACCCTGGGGTCGGCAAAAGGCTCGAGCAGCGCCGGGTAGTCGTCCGGGCTGTATTCGAGGTCCGCGTCCTGGATGACGACCACGTCGCCCGCGGCGTGTGACAATCCGGTGCGGACCGCGGCGCCCTTACCCCGGTTGACCGGGTGCGAAATGACCCGGATTCCCGGAATCCGGTTCAGCACGGAAAGGGTGTTGTCGCTCGAGTGGTCATCGACCGTGATGATTTCCTTGTCAACCGGCACCGCCTTGACCCGCTCGACCAGCTCGGTGACCGATGACTCCTCATTGTAGACCGGGATGACCACGCTCAAGGTCATGCCACCTCGGCGTGATG
>CAZSUX010000192.1:1297-2588 GCA_964610135.1 uncultured bacterium
CTCCTCGGCCTGTCGGACGAGCGTCTCGGCCTCGGATACTGCCAGCGTCATCGGTTTCTCCACCAGTACGTCGCGGCCGGCCGCAAGCGCGGCCGAGGCCAGACTGAAATGGGTGCGGTCCGGCGTGGCGATCACGACCGCCTGAATCGCCGGGTCGGAGAGCAGATCGTCGGCTGACTCGTGCACCGCGATGCCGGTTTCGCCGGCAATCCGGGCGCGGGTAGCCGCGTCCGCGTCGGCTGCAGCCACGAGCCGGCACTCGGGCAAAGCGAGCAGGGTCTTGAGATAGTTCCTGCCCCAGCGGCCCAGGCCCACGAGCCCGATGCCCAGAGGAGAAGGGGAGAAGTCAGGGATCGAGGGATCGAGGGACCGAGAGTCAGGCACTCCCTCGGTCATCGTTCCTGCGAGCGGAACCAGGTGATTGTCCGCGCCAGTCCTTCTTCCAGTCTTACCTTCGGCTGCCACTCGATTAGTTTCCGGGCGCGACGAATGTCGGGCTTACGGCGCTTCGGGTCATCCTCGGGGAGCGGCTCGAAGCTCACGGGACTCCGGGAGCCGGTCAGTTTCTTGACTACCTGGGCGAAGCGCAGGATGGTGAACTCATGGGGATTGCCGAGGTTGACCGGCATCGGGTCGGTGCAGGCCGCGAGCCGGAATAGCCCGTCGACCATGTCGGAAACGTAGCAGAAACTTCGGGTCTGGCGTCCGGTTCCGAATACGGTCAGAGGTTTGCCGGTGAGGGCCTGGTGGACGAGGGTCGGGACTATCCGGCCGTCGTCGAGCTTCATGCGCGGGCCGTAGGTGTTGAAGATGCGGGCGATCCTGGTCCGGAGCCCGTGCTCGCGGTGATAGGCCATGACCAGGGCTTCGCCGAAACGCTTGGCCTCGTCGTACACCGATCGCGGGCCGACCGGGTTGACGTTACCCCAGTAGGATTCACGCTGGGGGTGACGCAGCGGATCGCCGTAGACCTCGGACGTAGAGGCCTGCACGAACACCGCCTTCCTTTGGAGCGCGAGTTCGAGCAGGTTCCGGGTGCCGGTGGATCCGACCGCCAGGGTCCCAAGCGGCATCGCCAGGTAGTCCTTGGGTGAGGCCGGTGAGGCGAGGTTGAAGACCACGTCCACGCGGCCGGTCACGTTCAGCCGTCGCGTGACGTCGGCGCGCTGGAACTTGAATCCCGGCTCGTCCAGCAGGTGGCGGACGTTCCGTTTCGAGCCGGTGACGAGGTTATCCAGGCAGAGGACCTCGAAGTCCTGTGCGAGCAGGTAGTCGCAGAGGTGCGAGCCGA